>JAKATQ010000011.1 GCA_021818665.1 Nanobdellota archaeon
GAGCCTCGTCAGCGCATCAGTATCTCTCTTTCCCTCCACGACTATTACGGCATCTTCTTTCGACAGGTCGTTCACCAAGCTTTCCAGCATCGCAGCGTTCGGGAACATGATGATACATGGAAGATAACTAATATTTATAGCTTAATCGCTACTTGTCGAACGCCGCCTTCTCTATGGACGCCTTTCCAGAGGGGATCAAGCGATCTATGCGGTCCTCCTCTACGTCAAGGTTCAGCTTTTCCAAGACCGTCCTTTTTATGTGCTTAAGCACCTCTTCCCTCTTTTTGTTGCCTGGCCGGACCATTATGAAGTTAGATTTGGGCCGGTGCGCCGAAACGCGGATATCATACTCCTTCTCGTCGAAAACGTCGAATTCGATGTAAATGCCCAGTTGCGCACCCTTTATGTAGTTTCTTTTGCCCTCTATATAGAAAGCACCCTTCTTGAGGAACTCGCCCGATGGCGGTGTGCTCGTTACCTGGTCCGGCCTTACTGAGTATACATCTATATTGCCCGCGCCGGCTTTCCACGCCGAAGAATACGAACCTACCGCTATGGCCGCCTCGCGCAGATCGTCGTCGGCTATCTTTTCGCCCAGTTTCGGTTTTACAAGGGCGAACGGACTGCCGAAAACGTCGGAGTGTAAAACTACATCGTTCGGCTCCGCGTATTTGCGCATTAGCGCTGCATTCTGGCTGACGTCCCGGCCCAAGACCACAAGCAAGCCGTTCGATGTAAAGAGCCATCTGAACTTTGAGTACCATGCATCGTTCTTTCGGAAAGCCAAACGGCGCGGCTTTGGAGGCTTAGCGCGTTCACGGGCAAGGGCGGCCTTATATCTCTTTGCCTTTTCGTAATACGAAGACATGTTATCGCGAAGCGTCTTGGTTATGTCGAGCTTGAAGTTGGGGTATTTCGGCGTCCTAAGGAATTTGCCTTCAAGGTTCCATCCGAGGCTCTTTAACTCGGTTTTACGTTCCTCTATGTTTTTCTCTGAGTCCTTGGCCTTTTTGACTATGTCCTCTATCTTATTGTAGTTTGTGTTAAGGAAACCCAAGAATTTCGCATACTCCTCCGAGAGCTCCTTCGGCTTAGTCTTGTCGAAGCCGCCACGTTTTTCTTCGGCAGCGGTTCCGCCGAAAAAGGAGACGATGGCGTCATTTATCGTGTCGAAATACACTTTTCTGCCCCCGAGATGCGTTATGTCTATCACCGCTAAAATGCTGTCGTCTATGATGTTAGGTTTTGAAGGCGCGGACAGCAACGATTTTATGACCAGAAACACGCTTTCTAGCTGCTGGCCTGCGAGCTCGTTCGGCTTAGTCAGTCTTCCGACGCCGGCCCTAAGACATATCTCTTCGGAGTACATCCCGCCGAGAGAAAAATCGACAGCCAGAGCGGTTACGAGACTGTCCTTATATGATAACTTCATAGTCTTCTCAAAATCGTAGTATTCCATATTGAAAATGTCCGCATTTGACGGAGGATATTCATACGGTTCGCCGGCCATCACTTTCCTGACTCCATAGTCCCTGGCGAACATGGCCTGCGCTATGGTGCCGTTTTTTACCAGTATGACGTTGCCGTCCGAAAAAAGTTCTATCACGACAGTAGTGTCATCCGTGGACAATTCGACTATCCTGTCCGACATGTGCATGGAAATCGCGATATTGCTGCCGACCAGTTCGTTCTTTAGCATCAGCGTGAATGGGAAATCCACGGTGTCGCGCGGCTTCTCCTTGACGACGCACATATATTCCCCAGGTACGATCTTCAGCCAGTATTCTCCCCGGTTGTATAAGAGTATGAACAGTTCGTTCTTGCGGCTCCTTACGTCCCGTACGACAGCACTCTCGAGATAATCGAGCTCGCGTAGGAATTTGTATATGTCCAGGGACGCCAAGGCCTTGGTTGTCATCCTACTGCCCAAGATGCGACTGGAGGCTGCTTTTTAGGTTCTGTATCTCGTTCTCAAAGGCGGTCTTTCTCTGGTTTATCACGTCCCTGTTCATCTTGTCGTATATCGGCCTTATCAGCTTAGAGATCCCGACCGTCCATTTGTCTAGATAATCGAGCAAGATGTCCGATATTATCTTTATTTGGACCTGTCCCGTCTTCACCTTTACCGGTTTTCCGTCTTTAACCGCGCTGGTCTCGTTTAGGCCTCTGTAGTCTAACTTTACGTTCATCCGGTAGGCCATATAGTCGTCTACGAGTTTTTTTGCGGACCAGTCTATCGCGTAGTTTCCGCCCGCGAACTGCACATACGCGTTTTCGGTGACCTTATAGCCCATCCCCTGGAGAGTGTCCTTGACGAAGTTGTAGAACTTCTGGTCATCTATTATCCCCTCGTACTGGACAGTCGTTATTCCTAGCGGGATTACTTCCATAGTTATCTATATCGAGAGGTATATTAATCTTTTGGACATCACCCATACATTCCCGATGGTTCTTCGTCTAGCGATATTGCGCGTCTTGCTTCATTGACGCCGCCGTCGAAAAGCACGCTTATTTTTTTCAAAAACGCCGATTTCTCTTCAGAAACCAATCCAAAAGGAGTATTATACTCCACGTTTCCGTTCCTCACACGTGGTTTGGCCATGTTAAGGTAACTTACGCAGGATGCGCGTATAGAATCCTTCAGGTCCATGAAGAAGTCTTTGGGGTCCACCGGCCGGCCGTTCAAGAACACACTGTAGGATTTTACCAGTGGCTGGTTCTCAAGGCCGAATATGGAGTTCTGTATCTCGGAAAGCCAGCGCGATATCAGGCCTTCGTCCTCTCCGAGTACTCTTTTCTTTATCTGGCCCCTGTTTGCTATAGCATATAGCAACACCTTTCTTAAATTCCTAGTCAGTAGAGGATTTGCAGTCTTTGAATCAGACAGCGAAGCGCCAAGTATCTTCTCCACGCCAAGATCAGAGTCTTCTGCTTCGTTTATGACCATGAGGTAGCCTTCAGACAGAGCCCGGTCTACAGAAAAGAATATCGATGTCCCCTTGACATCGGCGCTGTAATTATGGAAGTTGCAGACTATCCTTTCGAGCCTTTTCAGCCTGTCATCGCTGTCCGTCTTCAGAGAAACGTCTGGTTTTATCTTCGGCGCGAATCCACACACGACATCGATGCCTACTATCTGCTTGCCAGAAAAACAGCCGCTCTGCATAGAGTCCCGCGCAGAAGCGCCTTGCGCGTTCAGGTTAGTCATCTCCATGACTCCGTCCTTTATGAACGATATGAAACCATAACCTTGTTTTATATTGGATTCGGACGCACTCATATGTTTGACAAAAGGTGCGATGATTTCGTAAGCGACGTTTGCCTTCACAAGTCCGGTATCGCTGTCGTACTCCATCAGGTTGGAAGTCCTTATCGCAGGCGTGATCGCACAATTAAATGTTTCGAGTGTGACTTTTTTTGAAGAGAGGATTTCATCTATGCTCTTTATTCTGGCCAAAATCTCATCAAGCCGCGTATCTTTCGAAGCCATGGCAGACCACCTATTTGATTATAAGAAACGAACTCGCATATAAAGCTTATTAAAGAATCACTTTATGGTAGGAACTGTTTAGCAGCATTTACCACAGCCATGCCAGAGCAGCCGCCGCTATCAGAGCCTCGACCAACATCAGCGTCAGAGGTATCTGCCATTCCTTGAACCGCCCGGTCCTGAGGAAAAGATGGGTCAGGGAATAAACGTGGTCCCCGTGCGGCGATCTCAGCGTGCCATCGCCCTGTACGAGCCCCCACGAATTCGCGTGGAACCTAACTCTGCCTTTGAGCACGAATTCCGCTATCCACGGTATCAACAGAAGGAGACCGAGCAGTTGCATGTTGCCGATGATTATAGTTGCTGCGAAAGCGCCGCCGATTAGATATGTCAGGCTGTCCCCCGGAAGCACCTTCGCCGGGTAAGAGCCATAATACGTGTAAGCCAGCAACGCTGCCGAGAATACACCAGCGATCGCAAAAGCGGTATAGGACGAGGTATGGTAAGCAAAAAGAGCCAGGGCGATAAAGGCCACAAGTCCCATCTGGACGGAGATGCCGTTGAGGCCTTCAAGCATGTTGAACGAATTTGATGAGAAAGCGACCGCCAGGGGTATGAGTATGAACGTGTATAGGTATTGGCTCAGCGCGAAAGACCCTATAAAAGGCACCGAAATGATCGGCGAGCCCCAGTTTATCGCCATCAACGGCGCAGCGGCTATTATCGTTAGTATCGGTTTTTGCCACTGCCTTATGCCTCCGTTGAAAAACGTGTAGTTTTTGGCTATGGCCTTTGCGTCCACTTTCGAGGTCCGCACTTTGCTTCCCACAAGGTCGTCCAAAAGTCCTATAAATGATATGGCTACGACGCTGGCCAGCGCCACGAGAAGCAGCGTGCTGTTCAGCTGGGCGCCTATTATGTAGTCGACGGCAAAAAGCAGAGCGATGACTCCGATGAAGAAACCAAGAAGCAGGATTATGCCGCCGCTCGCGGGCAGTATCGGGCGGGACTTCTTATTTATGTCCTGCGCCCGAAGCCCGGCCTGGGCGAGGATAGGAATAAGAAACTGGCCTCCGACTATGGTTGCTGCGAAGGCTATAGCCGAAGCCGCGAAGACTTCCAGTATCATTTCATCAGTAAAGATTTGCGGTATTTAAATCTTAGAGGCTGGCACGCCGTCCAAAGTTTTTATATTAGAAACCCCTTCTTTTTGGATGCAAGACGGTATACCGACGCCACCTAGTCAGCCGACGCCGCCCACGGCGCCCCCAGCGCAGCCGACCGGTCCTACGCAGCAGATACAACCACCTTCGTCGGCGCCAGCAGTGCCACAACCGATGCAGCAACCGCAGCCCTCTTCGATTCCGATACCTAAAAGACAGGGCAGGCGTAAGAGCGTTATGGCCGTCGTAGTTGTAGTGGCGGTAGTAGCCGTAGTGGCAGGTCTTTGGTACTTTAAATTTTTCGGTATATAGAGTCCGATATAATATCTTAGATACTCGCATCCGGCGCGCGCCAGGTTTTCTGATAATCTTTAAAAGTAGCTGCGGCTTTATGCTCCGTATAGCCCTGTAGTGTAGCGGTCAAGCACGCGGGCCCTTGGAGCCCGAGACACCGGTTCAAATCCGGCCAGGGCTAGCTAATACGGGGGATAATGCTATATCCGAGATATTGGACTAATTTTAAATCTTAAGATATTTGGAATCAGTGAGATCCCACAGCTAGACAGTCTTATCTATACCCTTAGCACAGCGACTGTGCCTACCTCTGAGGAGTAGGAGTATGTAGTTACATATAAATAACCGTTGCTAGGGTTATAAAGTGAATACATTGAATTCGCTAAGTTAATGTTGTCAATTAAAGAGGTGCCGCTTAACACTGATATCGTATTGGACAGGCTATTCGGGACATATATGTAACCGTTACTAGCATCGTAAGTTATGGAAACCAACCCCGCCCCTACCGTGACGTTGGCGATTACAGATGTACCTTTGAACACTGAGATGATAGTGGGGACAGTTTCATAGTTAAAATTCGCGACGTATACATAGTGATTGTGAGAGTTATAGATTACAAGGGATGGTAGGCTGCCGTCTGGTGCCGTGACATTGGCAATTACAGAAGTACCATTTAATATATAGACGGTACCAGAAGCCGCGCTAGAGCCAGCGTTTGTGACATACACATACCCATTGTTTGGGTCATAAGCAGCGGAACTTGGACTAGCTCCTACTGGGATGGTGGCAATCACAGAAGTGCCGTTTATTACTGAGACCGTGTCATCCTTTTGATTTATTAGATAAATATATCCGTTTACAGTGTCATAGACCGGACCGTACGGCGCGTTCCCTACTGGGATGGTGGCAATCACAGAAGTGCCGTTTATTACTGAGACCGTATTGGACAACAAATTCGGGACATATATGTATTTATTGATAGGATCATAAGTAGCAGAGTTTGGGATGTGCCCTACGGAAATGTTAGCGATTACGGAAGTGCCGCTTAGTACAGAGACCGTATACTGTCCATTTGTGACATATACATAATTATTGCTGGGGTTATAGATTGCAAAGCTTGGTTGACCGCCTATCGTGACGTTGGCGATTACGGAAGTGCCGCTTAACACTGAGACTGTACCGGACAGTGCATTCATAACATATACATAATTATTGCTCGGGTCGTAAGTTGCGTAGCTTGGAGATTTCCCTACGGAGATGTTGGCGATTATGGAAGGCGTTACGGTAGTCGTAATCTTTGGTGGCGTCGTACTACTTGGAAGAGATATAAAATAATTTAAAAATGAAGGGTTTATTATCTGCATTAAGAAGAAAATTATTATAATGATTACTACAACAACCACTACGATTAATAGTGGCTTTTTTGATGTAGACACTTAAATATTATACCGCTATTGATATATAAGTATATCGGTGCATAGCCCCGGTTCTAAAAATGTTCAGACTATAATTTTTAAAATTTGTAAATCGATGCCCAGAACGCTATAACTGCTGCCAACACTTATATTTAAATTATAATTACAGGAAGAACGGCGCTTAATATAAGCCTTTGAGCCAATGTAATACTAGCAGATTTATTATAGTAAGATTTACTACTAAGTATAAGAGACTCCTCGTCGGAAACCCATCGAAAAATAGACAGTTTAGTTTCTCTATATCTCCCATTTATTTACTATTTGCCCACATAATTTACATATGCGATAGTAACAAAGCAGTATATCGCCATAAAAGTTATACCCACAATGCCCCTAGAATTAAGGTGACCGAGAATTTTTTGTAAATATTAGCCATAATTAAAGTATTATCTCCTTGATACATTACAGCTTATTTTAAATGAAAAGGTACGCTATAAAGAAAGCTATCCTTGTAATAAAGTGGGCAAAATATTCATACACTGTACAACAAATAAGAATAGAGTTGTAAATGCAACGGTGCCGGTTCTTAAGCTTGCTAATGTTGTATAATCGGAAGTAGTGCTGCTAACCTATGAGAAATAACCTGGTAAATACTATGGCAAATAATAATAAAAATGCGTGTTGTAATAACAGACCTCAATTGTCCAATACGCAGTATTTTTACATCACCTAAGTTTTTATACTTTTGCGTGATAGATTACCAATAATTAGTGCCATTTCTCTGAAATAACATTATCCCGCTAGCTAATACGTGGAATAATGATATCTCATAAAAATATTACGTCTTTTAACCGCAGTTATTTAAATCTCTCAATGACCTTTAAATCTTAAGATATGCAAATAAAAAAGTCTTATTTAAAATGGTTTTTGGTACTAAGTTTATTAGCGGTTATATTAATAATTTTAACACCAGTTACTACTCCAATAAACGAAGGGAGCTGTGGAAACCGCCCATTAGACCTTTTCTTTGGACTTATTTATTTTGTACCTCTAGTTTTATTTAGCTATCACGTACTCGGTAAAAATTATAATAATGGAAAGTACTACAAAATCTTCTTGATTGAAGGGGTTGTTATTGCGGTAATATCCATAATAGTAGCCGTATTTAGCAACCCGTATTTTGGCCCCGTAGGTTGTCCTGGTTAATATGGTAAGGTTAAGTGATTTGATTTATTTGATTGCGCCAATAACAACCGTTTTAGTCTTTCTTTTGCTGCTTCTAACTAATAATTTGTCTATTTCAAGTTGGCTTATTACAATTATGCTGCTTTTGAACATTGTATTTTATTTGTTTTGTTTTATAGTTTTTAATGCGCAATCGCGCAAGTTTAAGAACGGGTTATATCTACTTTTGGGAATTGCGGCGTCATTAACCACAATAATCGGTATTTTTACAATATTCCCATCTTTAGCGGCACCGAGCTTTGCTGGAGGAGGATACACCAATTTTTGGTTTGGAGGTATTTTTTACGCCTTGCCTAATTTTCTAATGATAATTCTAGGTCTTTTCTTTGGGATTTTAATCCCATTAATTTTATACTTAAAGTCTAAAAACGTCTCGAATGACCAACTGAAAGATTTAAAATCTTTGTTAGGTTTTAACATTTTTTTATTTATCATAACCATAGTTTTAATTAGTTCTTTCATAGCCATCAATCCGCAAGCCAATATAGGTTTTGGATCGAGCTATAATCACGCTACCGGCGAGTTTGTAGGGCTTGGATTCTCACCGTTTAATATAACCGGTGGAAGTTGTAGTGATACCTCTCTAGTTCTAGTTGTTAGCGATTTCACTGCGTCGAGCCCGATATTTACTGGCGCCACCATAACCGCAAACGAAACCGAAAATACCTCGAATCTTAGTCAGTCCAATGGAATCCAGCATGGTCCAAATTTTAACCCGAATATAACTGGGATTAAAGTTTATCAAGAGCCAGGATTACAGAAAGAATATATTATAGAATTAAACGGTACATTCGCTTGCTCCATAAATTCTTGTGCAAATTGGTGTAACCTGCCAGGTCAATATACTTTTAATAGCGGATACCGTGGCGGTTGTATAATTCCCGTAACTCTAGATTACGCCAGTCCAGATGGTAACGGAACCATTTTAAGTACAAGTGGAAAGCTTTACAATCAGATATACATTGGTTGTCCACTTCCATAATTATAGCTATCCACAGAAGTAAATCGACACCAAAATCGCGAGCCGAAAATTATTTCGGGAAGTCGCGTTCTTAATAATAGCATAAGAGATGGGGGAAAATCGTCTACTAGTACCCTGCCGTATACTAAGCCCTTGTCGCGGGTAAGTATCACGTCGATATCCTCGCCAAGGTTAGCGTCTATCCATTTTTTCTTGCCGGAATAGGCTACAGAGTTTCTTCTGGGCCTCTGCGTTAGGATAACTATATGGAAGCCAAGGCGTTTGACCACTTTAAGGATGTCCCAACCGAGCCTAAATCTCGGCAGGTTGACCCACCACGCTTCCGAACTGTGTATCAGGTTCATACGTTCCTTTATATGGAAGAGTGTATCCGCCCTTCGCGTGGAGGCGCGTTTTAGGTTCTTTCGGCGACCTTAATTTTTCCAGGCTGTAAATCATCGCTTTGTCGTAATCGCACAGAGTGCCGTCCAAGTCGAACAGCGCCACAGACATTTCGGAGTCTTCCATGGTATTATGGTGAAACTCCACAAATAAAAATAATCGACACGCGCCTTATTTCTTGGTTCTCGACGTTGTATAGTGGCGGAAGGTGTAAGTCCTTACCGGCGCCTCGAGTACCTGATTTTAAGGAAAGATATAACGGCCGTGAAAACCAGCGTTACCGCGTTCGCTGCTATTACCGGCAGGGAGTCTATGTAAAATCCGTACAGCAACCATAGGAAGACACCGATCGAGATTACTAGGAACATCAGCAGCGAGATGTCTCTAGAAGATTTTGTGCGTATCAGCTTTATCAGCTGCGGCACGTAACCGACGGTCGTCATTATGCCTGCCGCAAAACCAAGGGGTGTAACCCAGTCCATCGTGATAAAGATAAGTTTGACGTATAAAAACGTGCTTTAAGCACCGTATCAGCAGTAGCCGTAAGAAAAGGCTTATATACAAAATATGGTCAACTAGACCCTATTGCGAATCCGCTTTAAACGACTTGGATGGAAACTTTCAGACAAAAACGCTGGGATCTTAGTGATATACTCTCTTCTCATAAGGGGAAACCGTTCGAAGACTTCATATCAAGCCTTGAAAGCAAAGTAAAGGAGTTCGAGCTGTTGCGTCCGGGCCTCGACACTTTGGACAAGCAGGGGCTCGAGAAGGCGATAGCCCTAAATGAAGACATCGTAGCCGGAATGATAAGACTCGATACTTACGCAGGCCTTCTTTTTGCCGCAGATACCCAATCCGAGGAAGCAAAATCGTTCATGCAGAAAGCCGATAGGATAAACACCGCCATAGGAAACCGCCTGAAGTTCTTCGAACTGTGGCTTGGCAGCGTGGACGAAACAAAGCTTCAGGAAGTGATGCCGACGAATCAGGATTACCGTACTTATATAAACAATATTAGACTCATGAACAAATACAAGCTAGACGAAAAGGCGGAACAGGTCGCGTCCATCAAGGACATCTCTGGGAGCCACGCCTGGAAAGAGCTCTACGACACTACTACGAACAGTTTTACGTTTTCCCTTAAACCAGACGGCAGAACGACCATAAAAGACGAAAAGGGCAAGACAAAAAGGTTCATTGCCGAAGAGCTTATGCATATGAAGACCGGCAGCGATCCGAAAGAGAGAAGACTCGCTTACAGGGCGATGCTAGGGAAATATGGGACCGAGGGAAGACTGCTGTTCGATATATACTCCAACATAGCCCGGGACTTTGACAGCGAAGCCGAGATAAGGGGCTTTCCCACCCCTATCTCCACAAGGAACGCGGTAAACAGTATAGAGGACGAAGCAGTCGACGCGCTTCTCTTAGCATGCAGGAAGAACAACTCCGTCTTCCAAAGGCTGTTCAAGATAAAGGCGCGCCTTCTCGGAGTGGACAAGATGTCGCGATACGACCTTTACGCACCCATAGAGAGACCGGACAAAAAGATAGGTTATCCGGAAGCCGTTGCACTCGTTCTAGACACTTTCAGCAGATTCGACAAGCGCTTCAGCGATCTGGCCAGACTCGCGTTCGAGAAGGACCACGTCGACTCCGAGATAAGGCCGGGCAAACAAAGCGGCGCTTTCTGTAGTTCATGGTCGGCAGACCAGCCGCCGTACCTGAAACTCAATTACAACGACGACCTGGAAGGCGTTTTCCAGATAGCCCACGAATCCGGCCACGCGGTGCACTCTCTCCTAGCGGCAGCGCACCCGTTCCTCTCGGCCGACACCGGCACGCCGCACAACTCAGGGCTCCCCCTCGCGGAGACCGCGTCGATATTCGGGGAGATGATACTTACGGACAGACTTTTCGCGTCCATGGACTATGTGAAACTTAAGCAGGGCCTTTTGTTCAGGGAGCTTGACAGCGCATACGCCGGGATATCCAGGCAGGCGTACTTCGTAATATTCGAGAAAGAGGCCCATGAAGCGCTTAAGAAAGGCGCGACGGCAAAGGACCTCTGTGGCATATACCGTAGGGGACTAGAGGAGATGTTCGGCGATTCGATGGACATACCGCAGGAATTCCAGTGGGAGTGGGCGTACATACCGCACATTTTCCACACACCATTCTATTGCTATGCTTACTCCTTTGGGAGCCTGCTCACATATGCGATGTACGACAGGTACAGGAAGAATCCGGAAAAGACCCGGGAAGAAATGGAGAAATTACTGTCGTACGGCGGTTCGAAAACCCCTAGCGAGATGCTCTCCGAGATAGGGATAGACATAAAATCGGAAGCCTTCTGGCAGTCCGGCTTCGACGTGCTGAAAAGCAGGGTAGAAGAACTGGAAAAGCTCGTTTGAGGAAATCGGCTCGTCTGGTTTATAGTAAACTTTATATACTAGTGCTGCTTACGGTTTAACATAAACATATGGAAACCGATATCGTCTCGAGCAGCATAAGAGAATCGCTCTCGGAGATGGACTCGATCTTCAATATCTTGAAGAAGGATGACAAGTATTACGTCATACTAAGGGAAGACAGACCGGATGAAGAGAGCAGGGTGCGGAGAGTGCTCGGCGACGCCGACATGGAGTTCACGGATGTCTTCTCTCTTTTAAGGAACAGGATGCTCAAGGATCTCAGCGAGTGCATAAGCATATTCGATAATGAGCCACTGCTGGAATCGTTAGGACTGCGCGAATACACGGAAATAGTGTACGACCTCACAAGACTCGGGCAGAGCCAGAAGATGCTCTTCAATTATGCGCTGTTGGGGAGGAGGGGCAATAAAGGCCTCCTCCAGAACTTGGGCGGCAGGAGGCTCTCTAAAAGCGCAGTCTATGTACCATCGAGGAACGATGGCGAGATAGAACTCTTCATGAAACACTGGGGGGTAAGGTTCAACGCCAGGAAGACGCTGGTATTCGACGAGTGATGAACATGGAAAACTCCACGAACGCATTGAGCCTTATGGCGGCAGAAAGCAACAAGGAAGACATCGGGCGCGATTACGTAAGGATCGACAAGAAACTCATGGAAAAGCTGGGTGTTAAGGAGGGGGATATGGTCGAACTGGAAGGCGAAACGTCTATAGTCACGGCGGCAGTCAAACAGTCGCATCCGGCAGACGTAGGGCTTTACATAGTCAGGATAGACAGCAAGACGCGAAACAAGGCCGGCATAAGCCTTGGGAAGAACGTTTCGATACGCAATCCGAGGGCGGGGAGGAAATAAAATGGCAAACAACGATGAACTGGGCATAAACCTGAAAGTGGCCGAAGCGATGCAGGACGACATAGGCAGCAGCTACGTGAAGATAGACACCGCTTCGATGAAACAGATAGGCGTCAGAGTGGGAGACTACGTCGAGATAGAAGGGCTGAGAAAAACGATAGCCAGAGTGGACAGGGCTTATCCCGCCGATCTTAATCTAAGGCTCATAAGGATGGACGGCACGACCAGGAAGAACGCGAAGGTGAGCGTCGGAGAGAACGTCATGGTCAGTAAGGCGGACGTTTCCGAGGCAGAAGTGGTCAACCTATCCCCTCTCTCCAATATGAAGCTGCAGGGGGGCGAGAACTTCATAGGCAGGATGCTCGGAGGCCGCGCCGTCGCTAAAGGAGACATAATAGCCCTCGGTAACGGCAGCCGCGGCGGCATGAACTTTTTTGGAGAGGACTTCATAAGCATGATACTAGAAGGCGGTTTCCCGGCGCCACTTTTCGGGTTTACCGAGTTCAGGTTCCAGGTGACATCTACATCGCCGAAAGGCTATGTAGTTATAACCGAAAACACCGAAGTCAACATATCGGCCGAACCGATAAAACTGTCGGAAGAGACCCGTGTCAAGCACATAAGCTATGAGGACGTCGGAGGACTTTCAGACGCGGTATCCAAGATAAGGGAGATGGTGGAGATGCCGCTAAAACACCCTGAGATATTTATGAGGCTCGGCATAACGCCGCCGAAAGGAGTACTTTTGTACGGTCCCCCCGGCACTGGAAAGACGCTGCTAGCCAAAGCGGTGGCGGACGAGAGCGAAGCCCACTTTATATCGATAAACGGACCGGAGATAATGAGCAAGTGGGTCGGCGACGCTGAAAAGAAACTAAGGGAACTGTTCGAAGACGCCGAGAAGAACGCACCTGCGATAATATTCATAGATGAGATCGATGCAATAGCGACTAAACGCGAAGAAAGTGTTGGAGAAGTCGAGCATAGAGTAGTGTCGCAGCTGCTTACCTTGATGGACGGGCTCAAGGGCAGGGGCAAGGTGATAGTCATCGCCGCCACAAACAGACCAAACGCAATAGACCCGGCGCTCAGGAGACCTGGCAGGTTTGACAGGGAGATAATGATAGGCGTACCGGACGTTAAGGGCAGGCTCGATATACTCAAGATACACACGAGACACATGCCTCTAGAGAAAAGCGTCAACCTGGACTATTTATCTAAGATAACGCACGGTTTCGTCGGCGCGGACTTGGAATCGCTGATAAAGGAAGCGGCCATGAACGTGATAAGGCGGAATATAAATGACCTTAACATAAAAGAGAACGAGAACATACCGAAGGCCGCACTGGAAAAACTTATAGTCAAGATGGACGATTTCGTGGAGGCTCTTAGGTTCGTCAGGCCGAGTGCGATGAGGGAAGTCTTCGTAGAGAGGCCAAACGTAAAATGGGAAGACGTTGGCGGACTGGACAGAGTCAAGGAGCAGCTCATCGAAGCCATAGAGTGGCCGCTAAAGCATCCAGAGGCGTTCGCAAAGGTAGGCATAACGCCACCGAAAGGGATACTTCTTTACGGACCCCCCGGCACTGGAAAGACGCTGCTAGCCAAAGCGGTGGCTGCAGAGACGGAATCCAACTTTATAACTATAAAAGGACCCGAGATATTCAACAAATACGTCGGTGAGAGCGAGAAGAGAGTAAGGGAGATATTCGACAAAGCACGACAGGTCGCGCCGTCGATAGTGTTCATAGATGAGATAGACAGCATCGCCTCGTCCAGGTCGAGGTACGAGGGCAGCAACGCGACTGAGCAGGTAGTAAATCAGCTGCTCACCGAACTCGATGGCATAGAGCCTTTGAAGAACGTCGTAGTCATAGCGGCCACGAATCGCATAGATCGCATAGACCCGGCGATACTCAGGGCGGGAAGGTTCGACAGCATCGTATTCGTCCCGCCACCGACCATAGACGAAAGGAAGGCCATACTCAAGGTCTACATCAACAAGATGCCTGTAAAAGGAAACAAGGACGAACTCGTCGATTTTCTCGTCTCAAAGACCGACGGTTACGTAGGCGCAGATATAGAACGCCTCGCGAAGGAAGCTGGCATGCTGGCTCTACGTGGCGATATAGCCGCCGATGCAGTGAGCCTCGATGACTTCCAAAAGGCGCTGGAGATAGTGCCGCCGAGTCTGACGCAGGACGAAGTAAAGACTTACGAGGAAACTGCGAAGAAGATATACACCAAAAAGGCTAAAGTCGGCGAACTGAACTACTTCGCATGATCCGATGGAGTACAAGCAACTTTATAGCCTGGTATTGGACGATGAGCTGGGCTGGGAGCACCTTATCTCTTCCATAATACGGGAAGAGAACATGGACCCGATGGATATAGACCTGATAGAGATAACCGATAGATTCGTGTCTACCCTCGCCAGCGTAAAGAACATAGACTTCCGCTTCGGCGGGAAGTTCGTTTACACGGCCGCGATACTCCTGAAAATGAAGTCAGACAGCGTCGTCGATGACATAATGAACAAACACGCCAAAAAGGCGGACGACGGCAACTCAAAGTACGTTCGTGCCATACCATACGACATATCCGTGACGCCCAAACTTCCACTGGTCAGGAATAGGAAAATAACCCTCACGGAGCTGATATCGGCGATACGGAGCGCGATAAAATCTGGCATAAAGCCCAATATAAACTTCGAGATAAAACCGAGGGAGATAAGGCTTGAGGACGTGATACCGCTGCTCCTGCAGAGATTGCTCAGGATGTTCAGGGAAAAAGAATCTGTATCATTCTCAGAACTTCTGATAAAAAAGGACAAGAAAGACTACATATTCACGTTCCTGCCGTTGCTGTTCCTGTCGAACGATGGGAAGGTCGATTTAAAGCAGGACGCGCCATTCGAGGAAATATATGTCTGGAACAAAAGAATACATTGAAGCCCTTATATTCGCGTTCGGGGACGGCATATCGCTTGAGGACCTTTCCAAAAGGACCAAGACCGACCCCCTGATAGTGAAGAAGGCCGTAGACGACCTCAATAAAGCCTACAAGGAACGCAAGAGTGCGTTCACCATAGCTACAGAAGGCGACTTGTACCGCATGAGACTGAGGAGCGACCTGATACATCTGGCAGAAGACACACTCAAGACAGACCTGAGAAAAGGCGTGCTGATGACCCTCAGCATTATAGCCACGAGGGGCAAGATACGGCAGTCCGAACTGGTAAAGCTGAGGGGCAGCCTGTCATACCAGCATGTGAAAGAACTGTCGCGCAGGGGCCTCGTGACTTCTTACCTCGAGGACAACAAGAAGGTCATAAGGCTCGCGCCGGCTTTCTATGATTACTTTGACGTGAACAGCAAGGAGTTTAACGAGATAAAGAAGACGGTAAAGGAAGAGCTCAAGGGGACAGAAGACACGACGGTCCACTATCAGGGAAATTGAGTCGCACCGGGCGCGAGCCTAAAGATATTTATAACAAAAGAAAGCCACCTGAAAGTGCCGTCTCCGATGCCGAAGGGCTCTTTTTAGCAGGAGCGGAGTTTTTGGTCATGAATTGCTAGGTACAGGGCAGACGCTTTTCAAGATCTTTATGGCGGACGGCGCACAGTTCACCGCAGAGATTAGAGGCGCCGATTGGGCCAAAGACCCGTTAAGCGGACGGAAAGTAGAACTGCTTTCAACGACCTTTTCACTAAAATAGCAGGGAACATCTCCATGAGGGAGATAATGCACGATGCCGTGGCGAACGAGAAGAGCTTGGACGGCCAGTTCTCCCCGCCCTAGCTCTCTATACGGAAGTTCACCACCGAAGGAGATTCATGGGAGGGCGGCTAAATTCTTGTACACGGTCGGCGACAGACTAGGCCTTAGAGTAGAAGACAAATCTGAGGCGGCCGACATATCAGGCACTTACGAACTTCTCTTTTCTGAGACAGAAAGACCGACAGCAAGGGCAGAGACACCGAAGTCGTATTTATATACCAGCCGGCCGGCGTTTAGCAGCAGATAGCCAAAGCACCTAGAAAACGACCGTTTTCTTGCTAAGCTCCACGGGTTTTTTCTCTTCTTTCTTCGGCTGTGGAAGCGGTTGTTGTGCCGGTTGCGGCTTGCTCGGCGCGGCCGGGGCCTCGTAGGATACCGGTACCCCGCCCTCGGTCTTCACCTTTTCTATTGCGCTGATTATGGCGGCTGAGAGGCTCTGTAGTTCGTCCTGTGACATCGTTTTAGGCTGCCAGACGTAATTGACCGTATCCTCCTGATACCTTGGTATTAGGTGGATTATCGAGTGCGGCGTGAAGTTGCCCTTACGGAGTTCCTGAGTGCATACCATGTCTATGTTGGTAGCGCCCTGTGATATCAAAAGCGCATAGCCGACCGCGCGGGATATAGACAGGAGGTGAAGGTACTCCGGCTGGGGTATCTCATAGACGCTGTTGTAGTGGTTCTTGGTAAGGGCGATAGTGTGGCCGCTTGTCGCAGGGCTTATGTCCAAAACGCATATCACGGCAGCGTCTTCGTACACCACGTTTGCGGGTATGGCCTTCGAGGCTATCTGACAGAACACGCAGTTGTTGATTTCAGCCATATCCTTATCTATAGTCCGCCCACTTATATAAGTTAAGCCAAAAACGGCGTAACATAGACGGGTTTTAAGCCTTTATAAACACAGAATTCAATCTATTAATATGGCAAAAATGAGACTGTCAGAACAGGACAAGCAACGCGTAGATACCGTCTTAGGCTTGGTACTATACGGCATCGGACTAGCTTTCCTGGCTACGGGCTTCTTCCTCGCATTGTCGGAAGCGGTACCATCTCTGACTGAAGGCGGCGCCGGAATAATAGTCGGTGCTGTCGTCTTCGGGATCGGCGTAGCAGTATTTAAGATGCGCATTTGAGTTTTACTTTTCTTTTTCTTTTTATTTGAAATTTGCGCGTTTGATGCCATCGGAAATCTTTATATACTAGGCATACATACTGACTACTTGTAAGTAGATTTAATCTATGGCACTGTCGTTCAGCGAAGATTACATAAACAAAATAAGAAGGCTTTTCAACCTCAACCTCTACGAGGCGAAGATATGGCTGGCGCTCCTTTCACAGGGCAAGTCAACGTCCGGGAAACTGAGTGACATCGCGAACATACCAAAATCGAGGTCCTATGACATCTTAGTCTCTTTGGAGAACGGAGGATTCATAGTCAGAGACCTAAGCAAGCCGATAAGCTACCGTGCAATCCCTCCTAGAGAACTCATAGAGCGTCTGGAAGACAAGGCAAAGGAAGACCTTGAGGCTAAGGTCGAAAAACTCAAAAGACTTCAGGATAGCGCCGTTCTGAAGGACCTACAGTCGCTTTACGACCGTGGCATAAAGTTCGTCGAGGAAACAAAAGTTGCGACATCTTATCAGGGCCTTGATACAGCGTACTTTCGGATGAAGAAGAGCATAAAGGGAGCGAAGAACGAGATAGTTGTTATAAGCACTGCTGGCTCGCTAGAGAACAAGATAAAGACCTTGAGCAGGGCCCTAAAGCAGGCAAAGGCGAACAATGTCACGATACACATTTACGCGCCGATAAAAGACCTTAGCGATGCCCTCGCCACGGAAATAAAACAATTCGGTAAGTTCAACAGGACCAATCTTGATATAGGGCGCTTCGTCATAGTTGACGGCCAGGAGGTCTTTATGTTCACGGAGAATGAGGAGGAGACCCACCCGAGCAACGAGATAGTCCTTCATATAAGAGGCAAATATCTGCCTGAGAAGCTCAAGAGATTCGCAGCAGCGCATGTCGCTTGATCAGCGTGTGCCGTTGTCTGCTTTTGATAAGACGATTTTAAGCTCCTTTATTCTTACTGAAGCTTTGCCGCGTATGGGAAAGTGCATTACGAACACTTCTGAGTCGAAGAGTCTTTGCTGCCAGCCAGTGTGCACGCTCTTTTGGCCTGAAAACTTGCTGAAAGTGACCTTCCCGATGAAGCACACGACGTTCGGTCGATATTTCTTTATGGCAGCTATCAGCCTCCTACTGCCAGGTAGCTCCTCACCGCGTCCGAGCGCGCTGATATCTCTAGAAGGACGGTCCACGATGTTCAAGAACCCGAAACGATAGACCCGCCCAAAGCGTTTTTCGTACATCGTCCTCAATTTCGCGTCGTCTTTTAGCTCGTCTAGGTCCTCGCCTATGGCCCCACTCCTTCTCAGTAGGTACCAGAAGGTCTTGTTATTCGAGAACGGTACGCCGCGTCTGAACGAGCCGTAGTGGGGGTTTATTCCCACGAAAAGGACCCGCATGCCCTCAAATAATCTGTATCTTATCATAAGTTTTTATATCAGTAGAACGAAATTATCTAAGTAAATAAATATGTCAACCTATATAAAACAGATAGAGTTCGATAACTTCAAATCGTTTTCCGGCCGAATAAAATTGGATTTTATCAAAGGGTTCAATATGATAGTCGGGCCGAACGGGTCCGGCAAGAGTAATGTTATAGACGCGCTTATGTTTGTGCTCGGGGCGTCGTCAAAGAAAGAAATGAGGAGTGAGGTCCTGTCCGATCTTATATTCAACGGTGGAAAGAGCGGAAAAGCCGCAGATTCCACTAAGGTCACCGTGGTTTTCGACAATTCTGCGCACGAATTCCAAAATGTAGAGGAGAAAGAACTCGCGATAAGTAGAAAAGTGGACAAGAATGGCCACAGCGCTTTTAGGATAAATGGGAAGAATTCTACAAGAGAGGAGATACTGAACGTCCTGGCGGTGATAAAAGTCAGGCAGGACAGCTTCAACATAATCCCGCAGGGCAAGATAGCCCA
Organism: Nanobdellota archaeon; assembly: GCA_021818665.1. Taxonomy (GTDB): domain Archaea; phylum Nanobdellota; class Nanobdellia; order Parvarchaeales; family Parvarchaeaceae; genus Parvarchaeum. The sequence goes on from JAKATQ010000011.1 coordinate 19,096, forward strand.
GATAGCGGGATCGTCTCCACAGGAGAGACTCGCCATAATAAACGACATATCAGGTATAAGCATTTTCGAGGACAAGAAGGCAAAAGCCATGGGAGAACTCAAGAAAGCAGAGACAAATATATCCCAAGTCGCTGCCGTACAAGCGGAAAAGAAGCGCACCATGGACAAACTCGAGAACGAAAGAAAAGAGGCTTTGGAGTTCAAGGAACTAGTAAAGATGCGTGACACACTCACAGCTAAACAGGCAATGATAAAGAAAACATCAGCGCAGATAGATTTGGAAAAGATAAGAGCGAATTTTGATAAAGCGACAGGCGAGATAGCTCAGAAGACGCAGGAACGAGATGAGCTGTACAAGAAGATAGAAGATAATCGGAGAGATATCAACGACATAAACACGAGAGCGGAGGCAGAAGGCGACAAGGAGATGGTCGAGGCGGAGGAACGGGTAAAAAAGCTAGATTCAGAGATACTTAGGATAAACACGGTGTTAGAATCCGACAGACACCAGCTCGAAAGCGCGAAGGAAGCACTGCACTCAACCGAACAGGAGAGGGAACAGCTCCTGAAAACTCTAGACAAAGAGAAGATGGCCTCTAGAGAAGCCGAAGACAAGCTAGCGGCCGTTAATCTAAAGCGTGCGAAACTGACGGACGAAGCAATGTCCTACGAACTGTACATAAAAGAAAAAGCAGACTTGGAGAAACAGCAAAACGAGATCAGACAGGACATACTGAAACTGCAGCTGGCCTTATCGAACTATCCTAAGACTGCACAGCTCCAGGCAGAACTGAGCTCGCTGAAAGGCAGAAAAACGGAACTGGAAGCGGAAAAAATGAAGACTACCGTGCTTTTGTCCGAAATGAGGCCGCAAATGGAGAAGGTCAAAAAAGCGGCGAAGACCGAATCCGACACGATATTCTGGCTCAGAGAGAGGGCGCTAAACGAGAAGGTCTCGATGGGCGAACAACATAGGGCCATCGAAGCAGCCAACAAACTGAAGGGCAGTATATCCGGCGTGCATGGAACTATCAACGAACTTTTCACAGTCTCAAGCGATGCGTACGCGAGAGCGATATACAGGTCGATAGGCGGCAGAGGAGAATTCATAGTCGTAGACAGCGACGAAACCGTCTCTAGATGCATAGAAAAATTGAGGTCCGAAAAGATAGGCAGTTTCAATTTTATACCGCTTAACAAGATAACAAGGGTTGAGGCCGGTAAAAAACCAGAAACGGATTCAGTTATAGATTATACGATAAACCTAGTCGAGTTCGATCCCAAGTTCTCGGCGGCCATGAAATTCGTATTCGGCGATACACTGCTTGTGGAATCATTCGAGGCCGCCAAACCGCTGATGAACCGCTATAGGATGGTCACGCTGGACGGCACGATATTTGAGAGGACCGGGGTAGTTTCCGGCGGCTACCATAAGGATGCCGGTGTCCCGTCTGCGACTGCCAGAATAGCCGATTTCAACAGGCAGATAGAGGAGCACACGGCACTCCAAGAAAAATATCAAAAGGAGCTGGATGAGAAAAAAGGCATATTTGATGCATCCTTCTCAAAGCTCTCTATAATAGAGGAGGACATCTTAAAACTGAACAAAAGGATAACGGAACTTTCGAAAGAAGCTTCTGATTTTTCCGGCTCCGAGGCCGAGCTCTCCTGCAGGATAAGCGAACTCGAAGAGAAAGACAAGAGGCTGAAGCTACGACTGGCTTCGCTAAAGACGCCGATCGGTGAAAAACATGATTATGAGCGCGAGATAAGAGACCTGGACGGAGAGATAAAGACTCTGGAGTTAAAGGCCAGGACATCGTCGACAAGGATAAACGACCTGTTCTCGTCGCGGCTGTCCGATTTTGGGAGGAGGATAGCCGATCTTGAGAAGGAGATTGGGCGCTTCGATGCGAACATACAGGACCTGGAAAAGCGCCTAATCGCGGCGACCGCTGAATCGGAAGCCGCTCGCGCCAGTCTCGGAAAGAAATCTGAGGCGCTCAACTCGCTTAGGAAGAAGCGCGACGAACTGCAACGAGAAAACGCGGCACTAGAGGCGCGGATAAGCGAGATAGTCAGAGCTTTGGATGACATGCGCCAAAACCTTAACCAACTCAGCGTGGACAAAGCGGTGTTGGAATCAAAGCTCCAGAGTGCGGTGGAAGAGGTAGAGAAATGCACGGTCAAAGAAGTCGTTCTGGAAGAGAAAGATACGCTGACGAGCGTAAAGAAGCACTTAACTGAGATAGAATCAAAGATAAGCAAATCAGGACCGATAAACGAGAGGGCCGTAGAGGCCTTCGAATTACTAGAAAAAGAGCACGCAGAATTCGAGACGAAGCTTACTATGCTAAACGAGGAAAAATCAAGGATAATGTCAGTCATAGCGGAAATAGAGGCAAAAAAACTTGAGGCATTCATGAAGACTCTTTCCGAGATAAACGCCATATTCCAGAAAGTGTTCAACTCGATAACGGACGGCACCGCCGAGCTGAAGCCAGATACGCTGGAAAATGTTTTCGAGGGCGGCCTAGACATACATATAACGCTGCCGAACAAAAAAGTACACACTATAAATGCCCTAAGCGGTGGCGAGAAATCGGTGCTCTCGATAGCGCTGATACTGTCCATATCAGGCTACATAGACGTACCGTTCTATGTTCTGGACGAAGTCGACGCTGCACTAGACCAGATAAACGCGTCAAAATTCTCCGGGATAGTGAAATCCTATTCAGATAGGACACAGTTCATAATAATCTCCCACAACGACGCGACTATGATGAACTCGGACGTGATATACGGAGTAACTATGACAGAGGAGGGCATGAGCAAAGTTATAAGTGTCAAGATGCCGAAAGATGGCGCCTAGTTTGTTCAGCTCCGGCTGTGCGCATTGAGGGCATCAGAAAGTTTTATCGTTTCTGCAGCGCTCAGCGATCTTACCCGCTTGCCAGCTATCCAGGCCAGCTTCTCCACAAGATAGGAAAGCTCCTTTCTCGCGTCTCTTTTGCTGCTGGCCCAAAGCTCGACTGCGGATCTTAGGATGGCGTTTTTTACTGTCATCTTATCTTTCAGAAGGACCGCCTGGACGATACCAAAAGGCTTCTTGTCGAACCTTAGCATCGCGCTTGTGACTCTAGGGGCCGGATAGAAGGCGTCTTTTTTGACTTCCATCAGCCTCTCGAACTTGAAGAATTCTCGCATGATCGTCGCGAACTTCGTGGGCTTTCCCGAACTGCCGAGCAACGAATCGGACAGCGTCTTCGGGAGCACCATCACGCCCCTCGCAAAGTCGTATCCAGTGAGTTTTTTGAGTATTCGGTCGGCGATGTCGTAAGGGGGGTTGGAGACTGTTTTTGTAAAAGCCGGAAAGTGCATGCCCAGCGCGTCTGCGTTTATCAGTCCGACGTTTTTGTCCAGCCCGTGCCTTTTCAAGAGATAAGAATATATTACAGGGTCCTTCTCTATCGCGATGACACCGCAGGTCACCCGTATCCTGTCTAGCACGAAGCCAAAGCCCGCACCGATGTCCAGTACGATGTCGCTTGTGACTAGGCCGGCTGCCGACACCTCCATTTCTATGACATCCTCGTCGATGAGAAAATTCTGTCCAGTCTTTTCCAGATCTTTAAGCTTGAGGTCCTCGACCAGTGAAAGGGTCTTTCTTAGCAGATCAGCCATATGATTAGGCTCTTGCTCTAGCCTTCAGCCGTTCCATCATAAACTCAGCGTTGCAGTTCTTGCACGAAAATGTCACGTACTCCTTCTGTTTGCCTCCTTCTTTAGCTTTCTTGAGTACAAAGTCGCCATAGAACTCGTTGCTTTTTTTGCATGCGGGGCAGTTGAAGACGAAAGTGTAATCTTTCGCGCCCTTAAGTTTGAATATAAACGCCTGCTCTGTGTTTTGTCCGGAATATATCGCGCCCTTCTTGAAAAATTCGCAGTCCACTATGTTCGGCAGCATGAATTTTAATGCAGATTGACATTTTTAAGCTTAACTCACCGAAAGTCGGCAGAAAACGCGATAGGAATAGCCGCGTTTGCAGGTCCTAACTGGAAATAAGGTCGAAAACGGTCTCGAGCTGCGCTTTTCTAGCCTGTATCTTGGTCTTCAGATCGTTGTATTGCGTCTCACTTATCTTTCCGGCGACGAAGTTCCTTTCCAAGTCAGCGGATTCCTTTTCTACTTCTCTGAGCTTCGCCGTGACGTTCTGTAGACCCCGATTCCCTATCGAAAGCGTGTCGCTTACGTTCTGGGCCATCTGTCTCTTGTTCAGCTTATTCGCATATTTTCTAGAAAGTTCGCTGTAAAGTTCTGTCATGTCGCTCTCCAGCCTGGCGTAGGAATCCTTGTCTTTGAACTGGCAATCACCAGCTAGAACGACCCTAACGTTGGCGGATTCCTCGGTGGGGTCGTACACACCTATTATCTTGGACCACAGGAATATCGGAACGACTTGTTTCAGAGCCCAAAAAATGAATGCCAATATGAACAGGGCCACAGTGCTGTAAGTGAAGAACCCGGAAGAAGTCCAAGTAACAGTCGTAAGGTTGCCGTATACGCTATTATAAGAAGAGACTAAAAGAATGGCTAAAAACACTATGCCCAGCACCAGGCAGGTCTTCCAGGCGATAGGGTATTTTGAGCCCTTTGAGTTGTCCTTAGCCGCCTTTACCACGACTCTCATCGGCTTGGCATTGCCGCCCCGGAAAGTTTCCTCCAGCTCGGTATCTTCGAACTTCGTCATCAGATCGGAA
>JAKATQ010000012.1 GCA_021818665.1 Nanobdellota archaeon
TCCGATCTCATCTCCGTGGACGATCAGATAATAATAACGGACGAGATAATACGCGGGGGGGCGAAATCGGAATATACCGCGGTAAAGAAGAGGGTAAGCCGCGCGTTTTTCATAATATTCGTGTCGTTCTTCTCCTTCGCGGCCATAATGTTCCCGCTCCTGTTCTCCAGTGCGAGCCTTTTCACCGGCTTTGCCGTCACGACGATACTGGCATCGTTGATCGGCCTTCTGATAACCAGGCCGGCTTATGCGCAAATAATAAGTAAGATAAAGGCCGTAATATAACGATATGAACGAATTCAGACTGGATCCGGAATCTCTGTCGTTTACTCTGGTCAGCAAAGAGCCGACAAAGTGCAAGGCGTGCGATAAAAAATCGGAGAAACTGGCTTCTTTCCCGTTCCGGAAGGGCTATGTGAACGTCTACGATATAAAGGACGATGTACAGCCTTCAAAGTTCGAGCTTACGGGCGAAAGGTTCAAGAGTTCGAATGCGGACGGTTATGAGGAGATAACCGTGGAAAATCAGGAGCACGGCGACAACCTAAGGACTTACTCGACGGAAGAGATCGAGCATTTACTCTGGTTCCTCTGCGAGCGCAAGAGGGTCTTGAACAAGTACAATTTTGGCGAGAACATGGTCATAATCCGGCATCTGGACCAGCACGGTTATTTCGATACGCTATTGCTCCACGTGCCGACGCAGAAAGTGCCGGGCAGCCGCTGCACGGAATGCGAAAACGTGAACAACACGAACGACCGTGAGGTGTACAAGACCGAGAACTTCGTGTTGTACGTGCCTTTTGCCCCCAAATACGGTGGGGAAGTAATCATATCGCCCAGGAAACACCTCGCTTTTGAGGACTGCGACTCCGTCGTGCTTTTTGACCTTGCTGGCGTGCTTAAACGACTTTTAGAAAAGCAACCGCAAGAGACGACGATCGCGATAGTCCAGATGGCTGACAGGCATTTCAAGGTAAAGTTATTCCACGGCGCCGTAGACGCCTATTCCGTGCTCGGGATAAACCGTATAGACCGCAGCCCGGAGGACATATCAAAAGAACTAAGAGCGAAGATGTCAAATGGCACATAAAACGTCTAGATTAGTTTTGACGATGACCCTAGCCTGTGTAGCTATAGTGGCAGTCGTAATCTACGCTCTGCCAGCAGGCACTTTGGGGACTGCAACGTCTCGGATTTCCCAGTTCATATCGCATAACGGCACCAGCGCGGGCCCTTCGCAAAACTTCCTGAAGGAGCAGCATTTCCTTAAAACTTACAATATATCCTTGTTCGGAGACACGACAAACGTCAGCTTTGGCACGTTCTACGGCCAAGGCCACGGCGAAGTCGCTAACGGCCTAGTGATAAGCTGCGATTACGAGATACCTAGCCCTACTCCTCCCGGAACTTTTGCGTTTATAAACCGAAGCAGCGTGCTCTATAACACGAGCACGTACGATATTTTCGAGCACTATGTCGGACTGTTAACTATATGCGGAGTCTACAGCGGCCTGCCTGCGTGCTCGTCCATAAAAAACGTTATCAAGAGTTTCGTAATGCAGTATTTCATGAATTTGACATACGTTTTCGCCTACACAAAGAACGAGACGCGGGACCTATACGATTTAATCATGACTCTCGATGGCATAAACTCGACGCCGCTGACGAAACCGATATACGACAACGCGATATACGATGAAAATCTTCTTGCGAATGTAAGCGAGAACAACGTAAGCGCGGAAGTCTCCGCCATGCTCGGACTAAGACAGATACCCGAGTATGTTTATGCGCTCCCCAACAACACCGATGTCCGCATCCTGCCTTTCCCGCTTCTTCTACCGTTCCAGTATCCGCTACTGTATTTTCCTCAATACGCTACCAACGACACAAACTGCAACGACGGCCTCCACCTGTTTTATCTGACGACGAACCTGGCTGACATATACAGCGGCAACTACACCGTGCTCTACAAAGGCCTGGACGCGAACGTGACAAATATCTGCGTGAACAGCACTGCCAGCGCCTGCAGTCCTGGCGCCTCGGCCAAGGTAGGCATATCCTTCTATGCGCAAAGTTAAGGGTTATATCTACATATACCTGGCCCTGCTTGTGATCCTAATCGGCCTGATAGCGTTTCTTTTGTGGAGGATAGACTACTACAACGGCCTGTATGCGGTGCACACTTCGAACATAAACGAGTCCGGCCTGTGCACTCTTGGCACGCAGGAGCCGACGATGTTGTTCTTTTACGGGAACGATTGCAAGACTTGTACTGCGACAGAAACCGGTTTCATCAATGCCACTGCTAGGTTCGGGACTTGGACCGGGGGAAGCTTCGTTGCTACTGCGCCGTATTTCTGCGCTTATCTTTTCAATATAACCCAATACAATCAAGACCCTTCTGGGATTTCCGCCCCTTTGCAATCTATAGGTATATTCAACAACTATTCGCAGGGCTTCGTTCCATTGATCGTCTTCGGGGGCAAGTATTACAAGATAGGTGGATTCGCAAATGCGACACTCGCTTACCAGGAAATATTTAAGTATATCTGCCTGTCCATAAACAACGTTTCGAGCGTGTGCGGTTAAGATGGTCAAGCGGCTCAATGAAGAGTTAATGGCGGATGTCCTGTCAGCTCTTAGAGGACAAAAGCTTACTGGTGCACAGGTCTTCAATGCTCTAAAGGAAACGCGCCATGGGCTCTCCAAGAGACTCGTATATCATTATCTCTACGTCGCTTCGAAGCGAGGTCTTGTCACGTACGACACAGTGATAGAACTGGGCGATTTCAGCTGGGGAAAGACGGCTGAAAAGAAGTATTATCGGTTGGCAAAGGCTTAGATTATCCCAAGACGCCTGCCTATCTTGACCAACGAAAGCATACCACCGGGGCGCCTGCCCTCGAGTTCATAAAGCATGTTAAGTACGTAAGCATCTCGTTTTCTGCGCTTAACGCTACCACCGCAGAGTTTTTTGAGTTTAAGGAAGTTCTCGATCTCTTTTTCGGACGTCGTGAACAGAGGGCTGACGCCTGATGCGGACTTAACGGCTATCTTTGGCTTCTCATCGAAAACGAAATAACCCAGCACGGCTATCGCAAAATCCTCAAGCACGTTGTTAAAAAGAGTCGTATCGCTCTCGCCCGATCTAAAAACAAAGTCTATGAACCTGAACGCGGCTGAGCCGTCCATTACTTTCCTGAAAGCCTTTCGCTGTCCGATTTCAGTAGTGACGACGCTCCTCACGCGCCGCACAAGCATCTTTTCGAAATGCTTGCCGCATAGGTGTTTGCCGAGGTATGACGAGTAAAAGAACGCTTGCCGCCCGCAGATGTGGCATGTCGCACTTTGTTTGTCCATAAGATGGGTATCGTCTTTATATTTTAAACAATCTATATTAAGGATGGTGTCGCTATAGGCATATGACTGCTAGGATTATCGCCGTTATGAGCCCCAAGGGCGGGGTGGGCAAGACTACGGTTTCGGTGAACTTGTCCGCAGCTCTCGGTCTTCTCGGAAAAAAAGTCCTCATAATCGACACAAACCTTGACACTCCGCATGTTGCGATATATTACGGGTTCGTCGGCTACAAATATTCCCTTGAAGACGTGCTAAACGGCTTAGCGACGGTGAGCGACGCCGTCTACAAGACGGACGAGGACAACGTCGACATACTCCCGTCACGCGTAATAAAGGGGCTTGGCGACGGGAATGCCAGCTACAAGCTGATAAACGTGTTCCACCACATAAAGAAACTCGGCGAGAACTATGATTATATAATACTAGATTCGCGGCCATCGAGCGGCATAGACGTCGTGAAGCTTATAAACGGCGTGGAGGCCCTCATAGTAACGATGCCCGAGATAGCATCGATAATCGAGGCAAAAAAACTGAACGAGGCCTGCATAGGAGCAAGGATAAAGGTCGTGGGGCTCGTCGTAAACAAGACGAACAAGAGGGCGCTGGCGGCGATGAGTGAGGGAGAGATACGCTCTCTCGTAGAGATCGAAAGGCTGTGGAAAGTACCAGAAGACCATGCGGTGTTCGCTGCTCTCAGGCGTGGCGTACCGATAGTGGTATCCGATAAGAAAAACGGGGTTTCACGCGCCTTTATGGACTTGGCACGCGCCATTACAAGGTAGGTGATTTTTATGGCGGCTTACATGACGAGATGTCCGAGCTGTGGGAAATATCGACGCACATCGTCGTCCGGGCGGGTAAACTGTTTCTCCTGCGGCAAGAGTTTCGACGCCAAGAAACATTTCATCGGTGAAAATGCGTATCGTAAGAGCATGGACAAGACCATAGATTTTGAATAGACGGTAGGCGTGCCGCAATCGGATTAATAATTTAAACTATACGCTAATGAGTATAGTATGCGGCTGATTCCGGCTCCGAAGTCGCAAGCGCCTCTATAGCTCAACGGTAGAGTGCCTGATTCGTAATCAGGCGACGAGGGTCCAACTCCCTCTAGAGGCTGGATTATCGGCTTGCGAGATAAACCGCCATCTGACGTTTATAAATTAAGAGGTTTAAAAGGTCATTATGGCGAAGGGACAGAGCACACTCGAACTCCTGCTCGGCTACGGTATCGCGCTGGTCATAATAGCGATATCTCTCGATCTCCTGTTCGTTTTCTACCCGTCTCTTTTCAATCCGCAGCAACCGTCGTCATATTCTGGTTTCGCCGGCTTTAGGATACTCGGCCAGGGATACGACAGCTCGGGACACTTCTTCTTCATAAAGTTCCAGAACCTCCTAAACGAGGACATAAACGTGACCAAGCTCCTGTTCCTGACTTCCTCCGTAAACGACAGCGCATTTACCTGCTCAAACATCTACGTGCCGAACCTTGCGTCTACTGAGTGCAACCTCACCATAACGCTTCCGCTTAGCTTCTCCGCAAACATAAACATATTTTACACCCCATCTAACACCTCCACGCATCCGAGCATAATAGTGCCTGGCAGCGTAGTGAATTAAGGAATAAGATATTTAAACCTATGGATATTAGGTGTAGTCTATGGGGTCGTTCAAATACATAAGAGACAACGAAAGAGCCATTTACAGGGACCGGGCTAGGAAGAGAGAACTTCTCCTGAACGCTGAAAACGGGCCGATAATGAGACGCGTGGACGGGCCTACAAAACTCGCCAGGGCGAAGATGCTTGGGTACCACGCGAAACCTGGATACGCCGTGGTGCGGATCCGCGTCGCGAAAGGCAGTTTCAGGAGGCCGAGGCCGATGCACGCGCGACGCCCTAGCAAGACGGGCATATACTTCAACCTCGCCAACAGCAAACAGCGCGTCGCTGAACTGCGCGCGGCTCGTGCTCACAGCAACATGGACATAGTAGGCTCCTATTTTCTCATCGAGAACGGCCAATATAAATGGTTTGAAGTCATAATGAAGGATAGGGCGCTTTGATCGCGCTCCGACCGCACGGACCGATTTCCGCGGGTTACGCTTAAATTAAGCGATAAAGTAACTATAACATGGACGTGGAGCAGTTCCTGCTTTTCGAGATCTTGGTCGCTCTTATAGTAGGGATACTGATGTTCTTCCTTTTCTACCAGACTTTCGCCGCTGTATTCCCCGTGGGCTGCAATAACAACGGGCTGATAGAAAACCAGTTTTCGCAGGCCGAATTCGGCACGCCAAACCGCATGGAAGGGACCCCCCTGTTCCGATGCTATGGCACCGACGCTTGCTATCAGAATTCCACGGCGAATCAGACGTGCATAACAAACTGGTGTTATTACACGCTCTGGAAAAACGGCCAGGGCTCCGTATCCGCAGTGCAAGCCTGTATAAGCGACCCTAGTGCATACCCGACAGTCCTGCTCAACTGCAAATCTATCTCACCTCAGAACACTGCGGCACTGCAGAGTTGCGCTCAAATAAATCCCTCCGTCATAGCTAACAACGCTACTACCATAGAGAGTTGCAACACCAACATCCCGACGTGCATACAGGGCGACGATGCCGCATGGTGCGCGCCGTGCGTGGGGCAGTAAGATATGGACAAACGAGGGCTTATAGAGTGGAGGATCGTCTGGATAATAATAGTAGTAGCGACGGCCGTCGTCGTTATACTGATTTTCTTCCTGCTATACTATGTTAGCTCTACGTCACAGTCGCCGTTCTCTTTCTTCTCGAACCTGCTGGGAGGTTTCTGATGGAAAGCGGCATCCTACTCACTATAGTTTTCCTGATCCTAGCCGTGATAGCAGGGATCATCCTGATAGTCTTCGGCATCTCGTTCATTTCCGCTGGCTCGGCCCTAAACTTCGGTTTCAAGTGCTATTTCGCTTTCGCTGAGTACAATGTACTGGGGTATCTTAACGGGATAAACACGCTGGCTTCGACGTTCCTCGCCGGAGTGCCTTTCGGGACTCCTCCGAGCGCGACTGGGGTGCAGACGGGTTGCGCACAGAGCAGCAACCTTAACGGAGGGAGCGTAGCGCAGTTCGGCCAGCAGATATACGCCAAGGCGGCGTCTTGTTACAATCTTTTCCAGGGGTCTAATACGGGGGCCGGGCAGTCTATACTGAATAACCTTAATTCTAACGGGTTCTTCCAGTGTTATTCCGGTACCGTTCTCAACTCGGAGACTACACAGCTCACGAATTACAGCGACATAATAAATTATATTGACACGAGCTATCCAAACACCGGTGGGCAATTGCAAATAGTCTTTATAACCAACGGCAGCAATGGGATCGCGGACTATGTCAGACCGTCGGCAAAGATATTCAACGATTCGAGATACGTGATACAATACTTCGGCTTTTCGGGAAGCCTGCCGAATTCTCAAAACTGCACGCTTACTTTCTCGGCGCAGTGCGGCTATGTCTCGCAATACGACCAACCCGACGCCGCCCAAGGGTGCTCTTACCAGAACGAAAGCGTTATCCAGGCCGCATATCCCGTAAGCTCCCTTGTGAACAGCAACCCCAACCAGGAGAATCCGCCTACTAACGCCAAAATAGAGCAGTGCGGGAACTATAACGTGGCCTTCTGCGGGATCCTCCTAAACAGCATGCTTATAGGCCAGAACCGGGTTTTCGTCTGCATAACAAACCAGACGCTCGGCTAGCGCATCGTTATATATTAGATAAAAATTACATTTACCTATGGCGGAGACTGCTGGTGAAACTGTCATATTTCTGGTGCTGTCCGTTATTTTCATCCTAGTAATAGTGCTGGTATTCGCTTATTTCCTGCTTTTCGGGTTCGGCTTTTCAAATGCTTCCACGTGTTATGGAAGTTCGCAGATAAGGAACTTTTTCTACAACAGCCTGTGCGTCACCCAGTATTTCTGCATAGCCGACACTCTAGAGGGGCTGGGAGTCCTCCCGCCGTTGCTCGGCTGTTCGCCGCTGGCGCAGTCCTACGGGGCGACCAGCACGACTGGGCAGATATTTTCCGGCGTAACGCTGGACCTGGCGCAGTGCTGGTACCAGTACGGGGCGAGCAGCAATCTGAACGTCATAGATGGGAACGGACAGCTGTGCGGAGTCATAAACGTGGACACAAACCAGAACATCACGATAAAAGACTTGACAAATTATCTTCAGACGTCTACTTACGCCCAGAAGATAAGCTGCATAAACCACACCGCCGTGCAATCCTGCCCGGGCTTCGCACCCAACCCGAACCAGAACTGGTCCTGTGACCTCTCCGACAGCGCTTATTGCCAGTTGACGACTTTCAACTACTTCCAATGCCAAGATCAGCGGGGATACGTGCCTACTCCGCAGGGATATCAGCTTGACAACATATTCCTGGACAACCCAAATACGAAGACCAACGCTCTTGACAACCTTACGGGTGCACTGTGCCAATCGGCGTTCGGCTGCTACTTTAATACGGCTACCGGAAACTGTACCAACACCAGCTCAAATATGCAGCTGGCGATAAAGAGCTCAAACAGTTGTTTCCAGTCATTTCAGGATTTCTGCAAGACGTACCCCAACGGGAACCAAAATTGCACAGTCGCCTACGATCCGACAGACGATTTCTTCACGCAGCCGCAAGGTTGCACCCTAACGGAGCCGGTAAAACCGACTTCAGTGGTCAATATCTCGTACGCTGATTACTTATCGCCTGGCACTAACCTGATATTCAGCTACAAGAACAAGACCGCGACGTCCGGGGCTAATCAGACCGGATATCTTCTTTCCCCATACGCGAACCTCAGCATAAGCCACTCTCAGCTCTACTTCGTTTACCTAAACACGTTCGCCGGAACGCCGTACCCGCCGAATCTGGTAGGCCTGCCATCTGAATGCGCACCGGTTAGCTTCTTCAACAATTACCCTAACAGCGCGATACAGGACCAGTGCACCCGCGCCCTCATATCCTATGGGATTATCGGCGCCGCGGCTGGCCTGAAGGAGAACCTCATCAGCACTCCAAAAGGCGTGATGATCCTCGGTGGAACGTTTGCGGCTGGATACGCCTACGGAGTCTGCGAGTCGAACCAGTTCTGCAATCGGGTAATAGACGGTAGCATCAATAACGCGGCTTCTGTCTCGCTCATAACGACGACGGGACTCGGGCAGTGCCTCAGCTCCATAGGGACGTGGATAGACCAGCAAGGGACTTCTTTCCTTAACTCTTTCTCGCAAGTCTTCACCGGCCAGAACGCGGTCCAGAACCTTAACTTCCTCGGAAGGAACCAGCTTTATGTATGCGCGGTGACGTCTTGAAAGGTAAAAGAGGGTCGTCGGCCATAGAGAAAGTCGTAATAATAATCATACTTGTGGCGTTCGCAGTAATAGCTTTTGTTATAGTCGCGTCGGTATTCCACTTCGCCCTGCCGTCCCTTGGCGGCGCCGGCACCGGCCTTGGAAACGCTCCTGCGAGATGCACTTTTTCCTGGACGGCTTACACCACTGCTTCCGGATGCCATTATAATGTGACCGCGGCGGACGGCACGCCTGGCATAGTCTACAGTGTATACAATTCTACCGCCGGCAGAATGGGGAGCTATGTCGCCGGCTCGAGCGAATTCAATGCGGACGTATTCATATCCAACGGCGGCAGAGAGACGTATTACTGCAATACTACGGGCTACAACGGGTCTGGAGGAGTTCGCTATACCGCCGGCGGCCTTGATGCCGTCCCGCTTTCATGCTGAGCCTGCACGATTACCGACGAAAGGCTTTAATGTGCCGTCCTGTTTTAGGTTGTCGGGGTTGTCTTTTATCTTGCGGATTAGCTTCCTCATCTTGTTCTCTTTGCGTTTTGCGACCCAGTTATATCCCTCATCGTTTGTGCCCTCTGTTATGAGGACGAACACTCTGCCGGCATTGAACCTTCCTACTCTGCCCCGGCGTTGTATGGATCGTATGGCGCTGGGGACGGTCTCATAGAACACGGCCAAATCCGCACCTTTTATCGACATGCCCTCTTCGCTGACGCTTGTCGATATCAGCACATTGTAGACCCCTGCTTCGAAGTCTTTTATGATGTTTATCTGCTCTTTCTGTGACAGGCCGCCTTTGTTTTGCCCAACGAACTTTACAGGCCTTATGTTTTCCATTCCTTTTATGTGGCTGAATATCACGTCTACCGTGTCGCGGTACTGAGTGAATATTATCGCGCGCTGATTGGGTTTTAGATTCTCAGATAAGATCCTTTTGATTTCTCCCAGCTTCGGGTGCTCCACTCCGCGGGACAGGCACTCCGCCGACGCCGAATAAAGGTCTTTTATCGCGGCTGAATTCGCTAATTCCTTGTCCGTCTTTGACGTCCCGGATTTTATTATCTTGTGCAGGAATTTATGGAAAGACTCGAGGTTCTGCGTGGAGAGCATGCCGGCTGCGTGATACAGTTTTAGCAATTTCGAGATGATTATTATACCGCGTATGGTGTAAAACGTCTTGTTCCCCGATAACATCTGCCTCTGAAGGTTTTTCTGCAGCATCAGTATAGTTGTCCTATTTATCCTGTTTACTGGAACGTTCTTCATAAGCCCTACGCCCTGCAATGCGAGAGCCTGCTCCGATATCAGCGCCCTTACGCTTGAAAGCATATCTGACATCTCTTTCGGTAGTTTCACTAGCACTTCCTCCACCGTCTTCGACTTGATGTAAGGGGCTACGTCGGGGTCGTCCTCTCCCCTTATCTCAACATTGGTAATCGAAAGGTTCCCGCATATCGCATGTATCTTCTCGATGTCGGATGCCGGAGAGGCCGTCAGCGCCAATATGAGTGGGTGCGCGGACTTGTTCATGAACTCACCGGCTATCTTAACATAGGCATAGTTGCCTATAGCGTGATGGGCTTCGTCCACTATTAGAAGACTGAACTTAGAAAAGTCCACTGTACCGTCCAGCATATCGTGCTCGACGGTCTGAGGTGTCGCGAACACTACGTCCGCCCTGCTGTATATGTCGGCCCTCTTAACCTTGTCTATGTCGCCGCTTATCGCGCCTACAGCGGCTGTCGTTATGTGGGAGAAAGTTTTGCAGTGCTGGTTGACGAGCGGCTTTGTCGGAGCCACGAATAAGATCTTCGTGCCTGGATAAATTCCCAGTCTGTGGTCCGCCATGAGCGCGCTTATCATCGTCTTTCCTAGACCGGTCGGCAGCACTACGAGAGTATTTGCGCTCTTTGCGCTTTCAAAGATGTTTCGCTGGTATTCTCTTTCTTCTATCCTGTCGTTTTTAAGAAGCATCAAGCACCGATTGCTTTGCCGCTCTTTATGAGTATGTCAGCGACTTCCCTGTCGAGCTCTACTACCGATAGTACGGAGAATGGGCCGTAAGATTTGTCGTTGCGCCAAACGAACCTTGGCACGTCCGACACTATCTTCACCACTACCTTGTCGCCGTCTTTCGATTCTTCCGGTTTGTTCTGTTCCTTTGGCGGTACATCGCGCATCTCTCTGAGCAGCTTTCCCTTGTAATCGTTGAACATCCTGGACAGATTGTCGAAAAGTACTATCTCCTGTGAAGTCATGTTGCCGCGCGCTCTCTCTATGTCGGCGCCGAATACGGCTATATTCGCTATCTTGTTGTTCCGGGTGTTTATTATCTGGTCGAGGGTGTTGAGCGCGTTCTTTATCTGTGCCGAGACCTCCTCCGCCCTTTTGGCATCGTTAGCCATCTTTGCTTCCTCGAAAAGTCTCTTGTTTATCGCTATGAAATCCTTCATGTCGGCTATGTTCTCGTCCGTGAGCTTCGTTAGGGTACGGTTGTCTTCCTGCTCTAGTCGCCGTATCCTTATGAATTCGCTGTAGGTTATCATAATTTTGTATATTACCTTATAAATCGAGCAGCATAAATAGTTTATTTGGTTTGTCTTCTACGAGCGCCATTTTCCCGTTAACCACTGTTTCCAAGGACGGCTGACTGGAATCCGCCGAAAGCATTAGTTATGTCTTTTATTATGCTGTTTGGCCCGATAAAGATTATGTAAAGTATCACCAGCAGTATGCCGAGCGCTATGGCTATGATGTAGAATATCGTCGCCTCCGTCACGCCCTTTTTATTTTTTATCATCATATCACCATGGTATCCCTGGGAATTTCGGCAATAACTTCGAAAGCGAGGATGGCGAGAATATCGTCAGGTAGACTATTATTATGACGACGCCTATGATTACCATTATTATCAGCAGAAGGACGAAGTCAGAAACGCCCTTCTTATGCATAGTTACCACCGTTATAGCTCCCTCCTGCGCTTATCAGAGAGTCAATCCAGCTGCTTATCTTGTACGGCGTGAATAGTTCCAGGAAAACTATCACTAGTATTATGCCCACTATGATTATGATGATGTACACCAACACTCTGCCTTCTATCGCCCCTTTCCTGTCCATCAAGAGTTACCGAATAGCCAGCTGAACGATATCAAGCGGTATATCGCATTGCCTATGCTCCCGCCGCCAGACTGGAAATACACCGCTATTATTATTCCGACGACCAGTACTACTATCGCGAGTATTATTGCTATTATCTCCGTTATAGGCATCTCACCGCGCTTGTTCACCATATAGGTCAAAACATGTCAAATTTCTGCAGAGGAGTCAAAAACCTGGCCCTTCTCTTGAATTCCTCGTATATGGTCGAGGCGTCGTTGCTACTCACGAACAACCCTATCGACAGCGCATCGCGCATCCTCTCGTGGTGGAAAAAACGGTTTGATATGGCGATCTCGTACAGCACCGGATCGAACTGCGGTCTCTGCACGCCGCCGCCAGCCACCGACAGCGAACGGTTTATACCGAGAAGGTCGTCTTTGAACGAATTGTATATGTCCATAAGCGCGAAACTTGACGATTTCTTCTCCACGTTCTTGTCTTTATTTTCCGCTTCTGTTAGGTATTTGTCTAGGTCTTTCTTTATGGCATAAAGCGAATTTCTGGCAACGACGTCGACACCCTCGAAAACTGTCTTTTGTATGTTGGCTTCCTGCGCCTTCCTGAATAGCAGCCACTCTTCTAGCGTGAAACAGTACGGGGCTATCTTGATGTCGAGCGTGCCTTCGTACTGCACCATCCCTCCAGGGTTCTGTGGAAACATAGGTTCTTCCTTGCCAGACTGTCCTGTTATCTTGGGAAAGAACTGTTTTTCTCTGAAGCCGAAAGTCACTTCCATCGCGGCTATCACTTTCGGCCCATATTTCCTTATGCGATCCCTTATGAACGTCCTGCTGTCCTCGCTGTGCCCGCGCGTCAGAAGCGCGCCCGACTCGCTCTTAAGCGTCGCCGATACGGGCATCTCGATGCCTTTGTTATTGAACACCTTTTTGTATCCCACCTCGTACTCGCCGCGGTATATCTCTTTGAAACCCATTACATTGAGCGTGAATATTGAAGATTCGAATATGTCGGCCATCTTCGTGGATCCCATATAACTTGCAGCGGTCTGCGGCTTCGTCAGGTTTATCCTCTTTAACATGGTAAGATACTGGCTGGCCCACTCGACATAAAGATTGTAGGAGCCCACTTGGCTTTTCAGGTACCCCAAAAGCAGATTGCGCCTGCTCCGAAGGTCGCCATCATTTATCTTCTTCCACTCTTCGTATTCTATGTACCTGTTCTTCAGTATGTTCTTGTACTGCTCGTTCCTCTGCATGTTGCCTATGTCCCTTAAGCTCTTGGCGGCGTAGAAAGCCCCTACAAGGTCCGCGAATGCCGCACCGCCCTGCCCCTGTACCGGTGCTCCGGAGAGCCTTACCAGACTCGCTCCGCCTTTCCTTGCGTCGACGTTGTCGACGAATATTCTCTTCAGCGCAAGCTCTGCGGCCTCTTTTTTCTCGGGGGCGCTGGATTTCATAAGATCATAAAAGGCTAAGTTGCGGTCGAGCTCCTTAAGCTCGTATATCAGGCTTATTATTGACTTAAGGACCTGATTCACGTTGCCCAGCAGGTTCATCGTCCTGTCCTCCAGATTCCTCCTCTTCTCAAACAGCAGAGTCATTATCCCGGATAGCGCCGACGGGTCTATGGACTCCATCATCTTGAGTTTGCTGTAGCCGAAGAAAGTGAGCTCCTGCATCAGCGAATTATATTCCGGCTGAAACTGATAACGTTTAGACAGGTCCATGGAAAGCATAAAACCCTTTTGGGTCCCGAGAAGGCCGTTGTACGGCAGCCTCTTGTTCCGTGCGAACCTGAAATCTATGTCTCCCCTGTAATGACTGTACATGCCGGCGGCCCTTCCACGCAGCTCGGCCAGCCACTCGTTTATGTCCTTAATGTTGCTCTTTGGGCCTAAGAAGCCATCCGTTACCCTCTTAAGCTGCATCATGTCCATATGCTTATTTGGAAGCCGAGATATATAAAAACTATTAAAAACGTTCAATCAGCGCGGCGCGCGAGATGATTGTCGCCGCCAAAAACCGGCGCTACTAAAGACTTATAAGTGATTGCCATCTTAGATTTTAGTAGATTGATAATTTGGAGGTATTTTGTATGCATCAAACCGAAAATGTAAACCCAGCTGAAGCTGCTCTAAACCGGCTCTTCTCCACGGTGGAAGCCCTTTCGTCTAAAATAGACGAACTAAATGAAAGAGTTGATTACCTCGGATCTTTTGTAGGACTGGAAATAGGGGATGACGGGAAAAATGAGCACGTTGAGCCTCCCGGGCAGCTTGCGGGCCTTTCTTTTGACGTCCTTGGAAAACTGCTGTCGGCCAAGGATGCGAACAGCGTAAGGGCTTATTTCTTGAGAGTCTTGAGTCTTTTCAGGAGGTACATAAAATCCATAGTAGTGTTCGGGAGCTCGAAGACCAAGAACGGTGTTACAAGCACTTCGGACATAGACGTCGCATTCATAGTGGATGACACAGACATCCAGAAATTCACACTCGAACAACTAAAGGAGAGGTTGTTCACGAAGATGGCGGAGATAGCGAGAGACTTTTCCGAAAAGATACATGCGCAGGCTTACCCGCTTTCCGAATTTTGGTCGTCGATAATAAAGCCAAATCCGGTCATATTGACGCTGCTTAGGGATGGTGTGGCGGTTTACGACACCGGCTACTTCGTGCCCATACAGATGCTATACAGGACGGGGAACATAGTCCCGACTAAAGAATCGATAGACAGCAACATAGAGGCGGCCGAGGGCGTGCTGATGCTTGCTGATAACGTGCTAACGACGAAACTTCCGCTCGATCTGTACCAGGCTGTGGTGAGCGCCGGGCAGGCGCTGCTTATGGAGCTAGGTTACCTGCCGCCGGTCCCTAAGGAAGTCGCAAAGCACCTGCAGACCGTGGCGGTCGAGAAGGAAAAGATGCTCACAAAAGAAGACATAACGAAGGTCGACGAGGTCGTATCGTGGTTCAAGAAGATAGACCATGGCGAGCTAAAGACGGTCTCTGGCGAGGAGTACGGCAGGAAACAAAAGATTGCAAAAGAGTTCGTAGACAAGGTATTGGGGATAATCGATAAGATGCGTGAAAAGAAAGGCGTGCCCAAGCCGGCTATAGACAACACACTGATGAAAAAAGCCGAGACTAACGCCGAGGGCAAGTACGCGGTAAAGCCGCAGACGTGAGAATATGTCTATGAAGATCGTTTCATTCAGACGAGGGCGAAAGACCCAGACTCTCAACCAAGCAGTGGTAAGGATAACCGGCGTCGACGACCGTGAAGCCGCTAGCAAATACATAGGCAAGAGGGTAGAAATAAAATTCTCTACCAATTTCATAAGAGGCGTCGTCACGAGAGCGCACGGCGACAATGGGAGAGTGATCGTCAGATTCAGGCGCGGCCTTCCAGGGCAAGCGATAACGAAAGAATTAAGGCAACTCTAAACGCTCGGATTGCGCGATTATTTCTGCGATATCTCCGCTGGTTCTGAAGCCTTTCTCGTTCAGGACCGTACGTACTCCGATACTGTCGATTTTCATCTCTTTTTGCTTCAGATATGACGACATCTCGTCTGTGGTGTAATACGATACTTCGTCGCTTTCGCACCCCATCGCTGACAGATACTCGCGTGCCTTCTCGTCCTCGGCGTATGACGACATTCTCTTGACCAGTTGCCTGTCAAAGAGCTTATCGAGCCACAGCGGCCCTATCTCCACCATATGTTCGCTACAATAAGCACATTTATCTCGGTACTTGCCTATAGTCCTCGCAGGACATGAAAGACACTGGTACACAAAGCCCATCTTTCTCGAGATATCCGGCTTGCCTACAGACAGGTACACTCTCACATAGTGTTTCCTGACATCAAAGAACAAGGGTCTTATCGAGCGTCCGTAGATGTTCGCTATCTCTTCCGCGCGTCTTATCAATATCCTGAGTCCTATCTCATTGAAATAAGATGTCCTGAACGACTTCGCCCCGTATTTCAGCTCGCATGCTTTGCGAGCTTTTCCATAAAGTGCTGCTGTGTCCGTAGCGGTTATCGATAGCACGCCGCCGTATTTTACCTTCGGAACCGCCTGCATCATGTATTTCACCGGAGAACCGAAAGGGTCAATGTCCAGGTAGTCATATCCTTTTTGTGATGAAAAAATCGACATTGCATCGTTGTGCGAAACCGATACCTTCGCTTTTAGCACACTCTTGTTAAGTTTGACGTTTTTTTCTATCGTCTTACTGGTTTTTACGTCATTTATTTCCATCGAGGCGAAGGCATTTGTTTCTGCGGCTAGCCTGAGCCCCCTTATGCCGCTTCCTGCAAAAAGGTCTATGCCTGAAAGGCTCTTTTTCCCGAGAGCTTTGAAAAACAAGACGTTCATGTCTCTATCGAAACTGCGTATCGGATTAAAGAAGACTCTGGCAGATCTAGTCTGTTTGTCTACGGCGAAGAATTTTATTCTGCCTTCTTGGAACAACTCCATGTAAAATTCACTTATGCGCTTCGACTAGGCGTGTCACGGTTTCCGCCAACGATTGCATCCCGTCTGATAGTTTTTTGGCGCTCTTTGCATTCACTGATTACTGAAGTGGGCCGCTGTATTCTATGAGGATTAAATCCCCGAAGCAGCGCCTCCGGTTTAGATTTAACGCCGACCATAGGCTTTTACTCCTCTATTTTAAATCTTTCCTTTAGATTTAACGCTAAGTAAAGCTCTTTATATCTATTTCTTATGGTTACTTCAGTTATGCCTGCGGCTTTTGCTGCGTCGCGCTGCGTCTTCTTCTCCTTATTTATCAGCGTGGCTACGTAAAGCACCGCGGCCGCGATGCCCATCGGCCCCTTGCCACTGGTTAGCCCTTTGCTCTCCGCTTCTTTTAATAGTTTTACAGCGTCGGCTACCGTCTTGTTCGATACTTTCAGTTCAGCAGCGAACTTGTATATGTAATCGCTAGGTGATGTGGGCAGTATCTTTATGCCGAGTTCTCGGCAAAGCAGTCTGTAAGCTTTTCCGACCTCTTTGCGCTCCACGTCGAACGTTTCGGAAATCTCGTCAAGTGTTATTGGTCTCATGTATTTTCTTGCTGCGGCGTACAAAGCACCGGCTATTACGCTCTCCATCGACCTGCCTCTGACTAGACGTCTACTTATAGCTTCTCTGTACATCTTCGCAGCCTCTTCCTGGATAACATTCGATACGTGAAGCCTGTTACTTGCATGCCTTAGTTCGTTTAGAGCGAATTTCAGATTCCTCTCAAAAGCGGTGGATATCCTAGGCTGCCATTTTCTTAGTTTGTAAAAGGTACGCCTGTTGGTGTTTGAAAGCTTTATGGATTCGCTGGCCTTGCCTATAACTGTGCTGGTCCCTTTGTCATACTTGGCATAGCTGAGT
This sequence comes from Nanobdellota archaeon, assembly GCA_021818665.1. Lineage (GTDB taxonomy): Archaea > Nanobdellota > Nanobdellia > Parvarchaeales > Parvarchaeaceae > Parvarchaeum. The sequence goes on from JAKATQ010000012.1 coordinate 17,227, forward strand.
GGTGAGCCCATCCTACCCTTACCCTCATCTCTTTCGTCTTCGAATGATCGCCACTCTCTACCGTAGTCGATCATATCACTTTCGAGGACGTATCCGCATTTCTGACACACGGATTCTCCAGTCGTTTTATCGTATAGTACCGTGTCGCTGCCACACGAGGGGCATTTCGACGTCGATTTACTGGTTATCGCTCTCATAGCAAACTTTAAATACAATGGTTGCAGCCTCTATATAAAGTTTTGCTTTTTTACAAAGTCGCTGGCTCTCTTGATTCGACTTTGTTTCCAGGTCATTTACTTTCCTATTTATACTTTTATTTGTGCTGTATTATTTTAATAGCTCTTCAGTATGGAAAGACGAACTAATTGAGCCGCTCGCTTTTGCGGGTGGGCGAGGGCACCTTCTTAGTTATTATTGGAGCGGCACTTTTTAACTTAGTAACGCCCGATTTAGTTATAATTGTCAGTATTTTTATAATCCTGTTGGATGCGGTTATAACTGAGAGATTTGGAGAGCCGAAAAACAAAAGTGTATCAATAAAGCTGAATACTTAAAAATATTCAAAATTACAAGAAAAATTGGCACTACTAAAGGCTAAAATCTAGTGGAGACTCTCAGCGACTCCATTTTAGCGGCTTGCTCTGCGACGTTTAACTTTGCGAGTCGTAAGCGTGGACGGCCCGCTTTATGGTATCTTTTTGTTTTCCTGTTAAGCCGTCTCTGTGTTTTTCAACGTAGCCGAACGTGTCTCCTATAGCGTTTAAGCCGACATCTCTCATCGTAGACTTGCTCCTTATCGCTTCTTCAGTAGGGCGTTGTCTAAAAGTGAATCTAACGTAATCCTGCCTCTTCGGGTTTTCTTCGCTCTTCAGCGGCGGATGGTAGTCCAATCTACCATAATGCGATGATCTTAGTGGATCCTGCAATATGCCTTCCAGTACTGTCTCTTCCGTGGCCTCATTTTCCCTGCTGAGGCGATTTATCCTGACTATGCCGTCCCTGTCTATAACGACAGCTATCCCTTCAATTACGTATTGTTTTCCTTCCACTTTATATTTAACAGAATATAATTTATATAAATACTTTTCGGTAGTGATATTTTACTGTTTTGGACCGCGTCGCCGGTGCTCAACCGCTTTACGGTGTCTCTTAAGAAGCCGCCCCATCGCTCATTTCGAATCTATTGGCGCCTAAGTCAAAAGAATCTATATCTATCATACCATCTCCTATCTCAGGGAAACATCGCCGTACGGGTGCGTCACGCGGAAAATATAATCGTAACACTCTGAAAGGACGAGACTCTTTTTTTGGTCTGCGTATAGCATCTGCATCCAATCTTTGCAGAATATCTTTTCATCGTCCGGATTAAGAGGCGTCCATCCGTTTTTAAACATTAAAATAGAAGACGCCGATTCTAATTGCCGCGGCTGCTTTTCTGTCTCACGTTTTTCGGAAAGAGCGGATAGAAAACTCTTATAAGCTTCGAGCTCAGTCGCGTCCGTGTAAAAGGTAGTAACTGTCAGGTTGCCGAGTCTGGGTGCTTTGATATAAGTGGAATTATGACTCTCCGTCAAGTCTGCCCGGCCCGCTTGCAGAACGCTTTTACTTCTATCGGTTGTTGGGAAGGCAACTGATATGTATCCGGCAAAAAAAGACATCGTGTAAACTTTCATGTCTCGCCCATATCCTCCGGATTTTGTCCAAGTTATCGCGCCTTGGCCGAAGATTACTGACAGGCACTCCTCCCATACTTCCTTTACCCGGCGTTTCTGAACCGATTCTGGCGACCATTTCTCCTTAACGCCACTAAGGATAGAGTTCAAATTCGTTTCAACTCTAAGATTTTATGGGATATTTAAACCTTGCAGTCTCGTCTATTCTTCTATTTTCTTTGACTTTGCTTGGTTCTGCTGCTCTTCCGTACGGAAGCCTCTTGATTTGTCGAAAAAGTAGCCTGTCCCCTTATGATACTTGTCCACCACCTCCTCCAGTTCGGTGTGGAACGGTCCGTCATAACAGTCACCGGATTTCTGTATCTGGATTATCTCGTAAGCCGTATTGACTCTTCTTTTGTACTCGTCTTTTATGTCGAACAGCGCGCCGACCATCCCGTTGATTATATAACTGTGAGCCTTATTGGTTATCTTCTTGTGCATCTGGAGTGCGGACCTCTCTAAAGCTCCGCACGTCTGTGCAAATATATAATAGCGTAGTTCTTCCTTCCATGCGCCTTTCTCGACCATCTTTCTTGGTACAAGTTGTATAAGCCGCGTTAGGGAATAATTCAGTTCGCCTAGCCACGGACAGTCGTAATCGTGCTTCTTCGAGATCTCGAACATCGCATGGGCTAATGCATCCTCTGTGGATTTTGGGATACTGCCCTTCTTACCTATCTGCAGACGATAGAGTGTATTGACTATAGAGAGTATACTCCTCTCATAGAGTACAGAGATGTGAGCGGTACCTTTCATCTCTGCCAGTTCAGAAGCTATCCTATCAGCTAGGGCGGATACCTTCTCATCCAATAGCGGCCTGTCTTCTTGAGGTATATAAGGCATATCACTCGGCCCCCGCTAAGACATCCAGGACTATGCGCCCGGTTTCTTTAGCTATCTTGTGCATCTCTTCGACTGGCATGAACGGAAGTTTTTCATTCTGATTGTCAACGACCATCAACGCCGATGCAGTCTTGAATCCTCTTATCTGGCCCAGCATAAAAAGCGCTGCGCATTCCATCTCTATACCTACAAAATTCATCCGAGCGAGTTCCGGCGCATATTTACTTTCAGCGTAAAACGCGTCTGCGGAAAAAACCGGCCCGACGTGGTAGCGTATACCAGTTTTAGAAAAACCCTTGATCAGCGCCGACGTGAGGCCAAAGTCTGGTGCTGGTGCCAAGTTTATGCCAGACGCGTACACTCCTATCGTTCCTCCTGGATCAGACGAAGCCGAATTCGGTATCACTACATCTCCATAAGTCTGCCCTGTCTGTAACCCCCCACATGTCCCCAGACGGATTATCTTGTTCGCGCCGAAAGCGTGTGCTTCCTCCACCGCTATCGCTAAAGACGGCGCGCCTATCCCATGCGACATGAGACTGACAGGAGTGCCTCTGTACTCGCCCGTATACACGACATATCTGTATGTATTGATTACTTTTACGTTATCTAGGAGTTTGGACAACTCTTTCAGTCTCTCCGGGTCGCCGCTGGTAAGTACGGCCTCTGCGATGCGCCCGCCCGTTGGCTTTATGTGTTGCGGCTGTATGGTCATAGTCCGTAATTATTGACGGTTCTATAAATACCTTAAATCCTATAGCATTAAATTAGAGCCTGTATTCAATAATGTATGCGCATGTCCATCCGCACGAAACGCTCGCAATTCACTACGGAGTATCTCATAATCATAGCGATTGCGATAGCGATAATCGCGCTGTTTCTGGTCTATGTTTTCATTTATTACACCAACTATACAAATAACGCCAATGCGCAAGCGGTAACGACTATAGTAGATGCTATAACTAGTCATGCGAATTACGTCCTAGCGACGGGTGGAGGCTCGGAAAGCGCGTTTCCACTGGTTTTTCCCGCATTGAACATCACCGGCAGTTATTTCTGCGGATCGTACATAAGGGCTGCAACCGGCTCGACTTCTGCCGTCGCGGCTGCGACGGCTAACATGGTCGGATTGCTGCCGACGAAACCCGGCAACTACTTGGTATACGCGAAGTACCAAAACGGTAGCTTCGTAGAGATTGGAATAGAATCCGCGCTGGCGTACATAAATTATTCTTACTCTGTCTCCGGCAGCAAACTGTATTATAACCTTAGCTTCCAGAACCAAAGCGGTTCTCTTGTCCCCGGGGTCCCTTTTAATATATCCATATATTCGGCCAGCTACAAGTACATAAACAGTACGATTGGCGGAGGCGGTGCCGGCACTGTAAGCGGAAGCTTGCACCTGCCTGCAACGTATTCCAGTTATCTGGTCTACGTTCTTTCGAGCCGCTATTCGGAGATCGCGGCGAGTTGCTTGACATAACGTTCGGTCAGGTATTTTAACAAGAAGACGGAATAAAATGTATATGCAAAGGAAGCAGTCGATAGCGCTTTTCGTGCCGTGGCTCAAGAGCAAAGGTGGAGTAGAGCGAGCGATACTGCGCATAATGAACGACAAGAAGTACGCGATAGACCTCTACACGTTATACTACGACAAGGACCGCACGTTCGACGCTTTCCAAAAGTTCCGTGTAAAGCAGCTTGGGAAAGTCGGCACCGGACACTTCATAAGCCGGGGTCTGAGGCTCTTTATAGCGATGCTGTCGACCAAGATAGACCGTCTCGAAGATTATGATGTGTTCATGATATCCACCGGCGGCGTAGCAGAGCTCATGACACTCAGGAACCGGCACAAAAACACCGTCGCATTGGTGCACACCCCACTCAGAGTAGCTCATGCCATGTATGACTATTATCGGAAATCATCGCTAAAATATCGGGTAATTTTACCGCCACTCGTATTCGTCTACAGACTGCTGGAAAAGGCTGCGTGGAAGAGGATAAATTACGCCATCGTTTTCGGTGCAGAAGTGAAAAGACGCCTCACAGATTACGGCCTGATAGATGCCGACCGCATCTTCGAGATAGGGCCGCACGCCGATTATGGCGGGATAAGAAAGAGTACTCGACATGACAAGGTGATCTTCTACAGCAGCCGCTTCGTACCGTACAAGCGGCAGGATCTGGCGATAACCTCTTTTAAGATGTCGAAATTGCCACATATGGGTTTTAAACTGGTCCTCGGGGGCTTTATAGAAGATAGAAAATATTTCGAGAAGCTAAAAGCTATGGTCGGCGATGATGAAAACATAGTTTTCAAGCCGAACATGAGAGAGACAGATATGCGCAAGGAATATCGCGATTGCTATGCCACTATATTTCTCGCGATAAACGAGGATACGGGCCTTGTTCCGTTAGAGGCGCTCGCTTATGGAAAACCAGTGATATCAGTAAACGAAGGCGGACCCACCGAATTCGTTAAAGACGGCTACAATGGACTGCTCGTAGATGCGGACCCGCACAACGTCGCCAGTGTCCTCGATCAGATAACTGACAATCACTTATACGAAAAACTCAGGCGCGGCGCCATCCATTCTCCGCACTACACAGAAAAACGACTACTAAGGAACTTTGACGAGGGCGTTTCGCGCTCATTTAGTTACGCCAGCAAGACTTAAATAGTATGATACAATCATACTCTGTATGACTAAGGAACGGCTGACAATAACGCTAAGTCCTAGGCTTCTAGAAGATATAGACAAGCTTATAGACGGGCAGGAGGTCACCAGCCGCTCCAATGCTATAGAGAAGATACTCCGGCAATATTTCATACCGCAGGACGCTAGAAAAGCTATAATCCTGGCGGGTGGTCAGGGCATGCGACTTAGGCCGATAACTTATGAACTTCCAAAACCGATGATAACGATAAAAGGCAAACCGATACTTGAATACATAATAAACAAGCTGAAGGAAGCTGATTTTAAGGATATAATAGTATCGATAGGTTACCTCGGCGATCGGATAAAGGAATACTTCGGAGACGGCGAAAAATTCGGCGTGAACATCAGATATGTCGAGGAGAAGGCGCCATTGGGCACCGGCGGCGCCCTAAGAAGCGCCCAGCATCTCATCCATGATGACGTAATGGTGGTAAACGGCGACAATATATTTGATTTCGACCTGTCTAAGATATACGAATTCCACAAAAAGGAACGTTCGTTCGCGACGATGGCGGTGGCGACGGCAGAGGACGTTTCTGCCTTCGGCGTCGTAGAGATGGACGGCAATCGCATAACGAATTTCATAGAAAAACCGACGACGCGCCAGAGCACGCATCTTGTTAATGCGGGCATTTATGTGCTGAACTCGATGGCCATATCGATGCTGCCGGAAGGCAACTCAAACCTATCCGATCTTTTCCCTAAACTGGCCGAGAAAGGGAGACTTAACGGTTTCATATATTCTGGAAAATGGTTCGCGTGCGACAACCTACAGCTCTATGAACGCGCGATAAAGTATTGGAAATGAGCCGCCTAGCTATAGCTTCTTTATTTTCCGCGTCTCTTCCAGCGCTTCCCTGTAGTCCTCCCCTAGCATCCCGGAAACGTCTTCGAATTTGATGATGTCCTGCACGTCTATGTTGGTGTACAAGACATCCTCTTCCTTTATGTTCCTGCCATAAACCGCTGCGTCCACGCTTATCGCTACCTTATCACCTTTCACTGCCCGATCTAGTTTTTTCTTCTCCCCCTGTATGTCGATTATCCTGCCAAGCTGTTCTCCCTTGCGGTCAATCATGGGATAACCCGGCCTTATCTCCCCCGCAAGCACTTCGATGCCGAATACGCACGGGTTCGATCTTCTGAAGAGGTTTCCTTTTATGAAGATTATCTTAGAAGGGAGCCTCAAATCCGCCGTCTTGTTCGACATGTATTTTTTCTTGGCGTCCGCCGCGAATTCTTTGT
>JAKATQ010000051.1 GCA_021818665.1 Nanobdellota archaeon
TTTGAACGGCCCGGGGGACTTTGTTATAATAGTGGAATTTCCGTTTTTATATGAGTACCAAATGTTCATGTTTGCGTGAAAAAAACTGCCCGTTGTACATATCGCTACGTCGGGGTCGCTGAAATTGAATAGAAAGGTTTCTCCATTTGAAACGTTTCCGCTGCCTCTGCATGCGCCAGTGCCTTGGGCGTTGCCGCAGCTTACCAATGTTGCCAAGCCGCTCTCATTTATCATCGTTGCGTTCAGTATATAATAATCGCCTTCGCTTATTAGACGAAGGTATAGCCCAGTGGAATTGCATGTGATTCCGGTCCCTATAAATCCTGGGAAATTGGGGGGGCCGTTGGCTAGCAGATGATTTGCCACGGGTGCGCTGCTTGTAAAATGCTGGAACAGGACATACCCAAGCACAGAAAAAATAAAAACTATGGCGACCGCAGCAGCCTTAAATTTCATACTTTTAAGCTGAACGGCTGGTGATTTCATATTACATTATAGCAGTCCTCAAAAGTAATCCTACGCCCGTCCTTTAATATCTTTCTGGGCGATCTGATGAGATTCGTATTTTTGCGTAAAGCCCATGTATATTGTAAGGTTTGAATCGGGCGGCATGCCTCCAACTTTGCCCACCACAGTGCGGACTTTGCGTAGGAATAGTTCTCCAGCCAGCTGACAACACAGCACGTACAGTTGCGTATTCGGCTCCATATACTTGCGGGCTTTGAATTCATGTGGTGAGGATCGCCGCCTTGCGTAACTATCCTCTTCGCGAGAGTTATCGACCTTGTAGTGCGAGTACCTTCTTCCTCAGGAGACCGTCGACATCGTTTAGATACTGTTGCAGCCTCTTTCTATCGAGCCTTTTTCTTATTTTTTCCATTGCCGGTTCCGGGACTTGCATCCTGAAGTAGGCGAAGTCTATAAGGGTCTTCTCGATATCGGACACAGGAACGAACGTGCTTCCGACTCTGGCGGGCTCGTAGCCGAAAAACATTTTTCTGTTTATGTGGTGTACGACCACGTTCCTGCCGAGGAAAACTCTTAGTCCGGTCCTTACTCTCCTGGTGGTCATAATGACCGGGTTTGTTTCCTGCTCCCACAGGCCGTGTATGGACAGCGCCTCCTGAAGACCATAATAGAAAGGTTCGAAGACGAACCCTACGCTATCAATATCCTCCCTAAAAGAGTAATAGCCCTTTTTAAGCCTGTTCAGCTCTCCTCTCCGCTCAAGGTTGTATAGCATCAACGCGGGGTAATCGTCGGCGGCCCCGAGCGAGCGCATGAACCTGGCTGCTTCGGCCGAGGTAAAATAAGCCCTTTTCTCAAAATGTGTCCGAAACTCCCTCAGATATTTCACTTTGCCCATGCAGTTAACCTGCCGACCATGTCATCGAAAGACGGCACGGCTCCTTCGTAGACCAGCGCTGCAAGGTCGTGTTCGTCCTTGGGTTTTTCTAGCCCTTTGAGCGCTTTTCTAATCGCTGTTTTTGCTTTTTCTCCGCTTACGAGCTTGGAAAGAAAATACACGTCGTATACGTCCCGGATCTTCCTTCTGCTCGTATAAGCGGCGGCCTTTTCTAGAAGCAGTTCCTCAGGAGTCAGAGCAAAGATATCAAGCATTCCGCCGTTCGCTTTTACATACGTGGCTATAGTGCCCTTCCTGTCCTCCCTGGTTATCTCCAGCTTTACAGCAGTCCGGCCGTCGGAAAGTTCGGAAAAAAGGGTACCCGCGGTTTCCCTGAACTTTTGTATATGCAGGCCTACCTCTCGGTCGCAGCGTACAGGCAATCCTTGAAATCCGCACCGTATCTACAGTACATGTCTATGTCTTCAGAAAAGCGTTTGCCTCCGTAACATCTCCAAATCGCCGTCCCACTGTGCATTACCGCGTCATCAAGCACGCTGTAGACTATACCAACCACTTCATCTTGCATCTCCGCCACGTTTCTCTGCAGTTCTCTTCTTAGCTTGTTGGATATCGTTAATTCCATAATCAACCTAAATTATACATATATATAATAACCGTTGATTCTGTTTAAAGGCCATTTTGATTAGTTCCCAAAACACCTAAATTTTAGGCAGGTATCTGCAGGAGGCACTCTATATAAATTGGCAGTAGGAGCTTGCAGGCATCGTTTTGTGAAGTCGCGTTCCCAAAAACTATCTTCGGAACTACTGGAGATTAATGGGCCCAGGGAGATTTGAACTCCCGATCTCCGCAATGTGAATGCGACGTCATGACCGCTAGACCATGGGCCCTGTCTTATACACTGAAACCTCCGCCTCCACCGCTCCCACCGAGAAGGTTGGATGAAGCAAAGAAGAACTGCACCCCCGTCCTTACGCTCAGGAATATGCCGAGCCCAAGTACCAAGAACGCCGGGATGTATTTTAGACCGTCCCTCGCGCGCCCGCTGTTCAGTATGCCGTTGAGGAGAGCGCTCGACACGGTCGTTATAATGACGTTGAGCATGGCGATGTAGAACACCGTAGTCTGCGGGATGTTCGGCAGAGAGAATGAAGAGAAGATACTAGAGAAGCCGACCGCCGAAGGTATCGACACCGCAGAAGCAGTCGAGGCGGACGAAGCAGTGCCTATGTTGTCGAGTATGGTTATGAGGAAAGAAGCGACGCCATACAAGAGAGGCGCGGCTATGCACGCTGCCAGGAATATAAACAGGGAATAGCTCCTTACCTGCGCTTTCATGTCGTTCCTTATGGATTCGTTCTGGAGAAGATTGTCCGCCAGGTTCTCGAGTATGCTGTGCAGTTCGGCGCCGGAGCGTATGCCCTCCGCTATTATCCTTATGCTGTCTCTGAAATACGCGGAGTTCGTCCTCTGTGCCATCTCCAGAAGGGCGTCCTTGAAGCTCTTTCCACCCTGGGTCTCTACGGCGGCATTGTTCAGAAGAGCGTTCAACTTGCCGAACTCTGGCTTTATCGAAGCGAGGAAGGAGCTTTCCGGTATCATGCCGGCCCTTAGGTTCGCGGCCATCAGCAGCAGAAGGTCGGGAAGCACCTTTTCGATCTTCGAGTTGAATCCGTCGGCGACGAAAAAGAACACGGACCTGAGCAGGAAGTAAGAGACGAAGAAACCAGCCGGTATCCCTGCCAGCGCGAGCAGAGTGCTCTGGAAGACGAAATACAGTATGAAAGGCGTGATCACGGCGGCTATTATGAACAACACGACCAGACCGCCTATAAGCGCGTCGAAGTCCCTGGTGCGCACCTGTGCGTATATTATGCTCTCTTCCAGGGGCACCTTCAGCTGGAGCGGGAGGAGGTACGCCAGTTTGTCAATCGGGGAATTTTCCATTGTTCAGATACCTATCGCCGGCCTTCTGCTGCCGACCATCCCCATGAACATCACCTGGAACATAAGCAGGAACGGCGGCACCAGGTATATGACGATTATGACATTGAAGTGGGACAGCGATCCAAGTATGACGAAAACGGACATCCCTAGGCTCGGCAGTACCACGGACACGAGCATGTAAGCCATCGACAGTGGCGTCAGCTCCGCCGCGTACGTCTTCATGTCTGACTGCTGCTGCTTTATCAGCATCTCGTTTATGAGCGACAGCGTCCCGTGTATGTCGCTGCCGGATTTCATCGCGTTGACTATGATGTCTATGGCACGCTTCAACGACTGGGACGGTATCCTTTTGGAAAGGTTCTCCAGTGCGGCAGTCTGCGGTATCCCGGACTGTATCTCCTCAACGGCTATCTTGAACTCCGCGGACACGACTCCATAGTCGCCGTTGGCGACGTCCATCAGCGCGTTGAAAACCGGCACGCCGGATCCCACCTTTATCATCACTTCCCTGACGGCGAATACCACCTTTTCGTCTATCTTTTTCTTCCTCCTGGTCGCCGAAAGCTTTGGGTAATTTATGAAATAAACGAAGTATATCGCCGGCACGATGAACGTGAGCACCAGCAGTATCAGCATCAGCTGTTCGTCGAGTATCTGCCTTTGTATAGCGACGATGGCCAGCAGCGCGGATATGCTCCCCAAGAGCATCATGAGCATTATGAAGACGAATATGCCTGCTGCTATGTAGTCTATCGGCTGGACGTTCATGCCTCCTTCTCTCAGGGAAATTTCCAGGTTTGGGATTGACTTTCTGAGCCCAAAGGCGAGCCTTCTGAACTTCCTGCCGAAGAACAGCGCCTTCTCCGAGCTGATCATTATCGCGGGGATCTTCTGTTTTTCCATGCTCAGATCCTTTCCAGTTCTGCCGGGTCGGCGTTGTCCTTTACTATCTGCATAAGCTTGTCCTTATTGGTGTAGTAGACGCTCGACATCAGTCCTATCCTATTGACATTGTTGAGGTTGTGGGCGACCATCCAGTTGAGGACCTTTTCCTTCTCGTCGAGATCCGCCTTTATCTCTTCGTACGTGAGCCCGGAATAAAGCTCCAGTTTGTTCTGTATCTTCTGCGAGACGTTTATGGTCCTCTCTATGGTGTCGGTCCTTGGCTTCCATTCGAAAAGATTGTTCGTCTTCAGTTCCACCTGCCCGGCGACGTAGTGCTCA
>JAKATQ010000013.1 GCA_021818665.1 Nanobdellota archaeon
CCCCCCCCCCCCCCCCCCCCCGGCGGATTTGGCAATGATGCAGCCACCGGTTTTAGCCCATTTTCTCCCAATATATTTTGCGGTGTAAACGAAGGTCTACGCTTGGACTTTCTGATACATTAAACGTATCGCTAATAATAACAGATATACAAGTAAAAAATGCAGTTGGTATGAATGTAACTTCATTTAATGCGCCTTATAAAAATGGATTGGTTGTCAGCGCCGGAGGCAACCAGCAGTCAATAAACTTTAGCACGCATCAAGACGGTTCCGACGCAATCAAATGCATTACCGAAGGCGGACTGTTTAGTGCGAACATTATTATAACTTACGTTGAGAATCTTAGTTCAGGCCCCAAAATCCTAACGGTAAACGGAACAATATCCGGCGGAGTTGCGCCGTAAACTGAGCAATTTCCCAAAATGGGATTTTCCGGGGTGGCCTCATACACAACTAGATTGTACAACTGCATGCCAAGCCCGCGGGGTTTTTACACCCAGTAAGACAATAGTCTTTAATTTTACAAGGTCAGGCACAGAAACTTGCGGCGGACCTAGCTTATTTTTCTCAGGTTTTTATGTCCGGTATTCTTATAAAATAGGTGGAGCGTCAGTTTTAAATTATACCTTAGGCTATGTAAGCTCTGTCGAAGGTTAAAAATGAAAAGTGCTTTTCTGTTATTGTCGGTAGTGTCTGCCGTTTTTATTTTATTATTTATGGCTATAACCTCTCTAAGAGTCATCATAAGAGCATATCCGCCGGACAACACCATGCCATTTACCTCAGTCGGTGAGCTAAAATGAGACCCGTAATAATAAACTGCGACCCGGGTATCGACGACTCACTGGCGATAATGCTGGCAGTGCTTTCAAAACGGCTGAAAGTCGTCGGCATAACGACCACTTTCGGGAACGCATCGGTAGAACATACGACCGAGAACGCCCTTGGGATAGTCGAATATCTCGGCGCCGACATACCCGTAGCTAAGGGTGCGAACGGACCCATCAAGGGCAGGAGGATAAACGCGAACTACGTGCACGGGAACAACGGCCTGGCCGGCATACGCCTGCCACACAGAGCAAAGGCCGTCGCGGAGAGCGCGGAGGATTTCATTATAGACCGCGTGAAGGCCGGGGACGTAGACACGATAATAAGCACCGCGCCGCTAACAAACATCGCAAAGGCGTTCATGAAGGATGCCAGGGCGATGCGCAGGCTGAAAAAGCTCGTCATAATGGGGGGCACCGTGACCGAGCCGGGCAGCGTCACGCGAGTAGCGGAGTTCAACTTTTTCGGGGACCCGTATGCGGCGGAATACGTGCTTCACACCGGCGTTTACAAGCTTATGATACCTCGCGACATAACCCAGCGCGTAATCTTCAAGCCATCGGACTTCTCAAAATTCGCGCCCGGAAAGCGTTCAGAACTGGCCGCAAAGCTGATAAGGTTCTACCAGCGGTTTTACATGAACGTGCTCGACCTCGACGGCAACCCGCTCCCGGACGTCCTGACCGTCGGCATAGTCATAAAGCCGGGACTGATAAAGACGAAAAGGATGCAGATGGACGTAGAAACCGGCGGGGATTACACGCGCGGCATGTCCGTAGTCGAGCGCAGGAGCGGAGAGTACCAGAGGAAGGCGGTGACTAACGTAGACGTGGCCGTAAGCATAAAGCCGGACGAATTCTTGGATTATTTTATAAGGACCATTTCTAGCCGGAAGACAACGTATAAATAGAAGCTGCCGTCTAATACGAAAAATGGGCGCACAATCCGACTCCAGTTCTCTAAGACGGCTGTCCAAATTCCTCAAGGCCGGCGATAAAGAAGCGGCACAGGCTACGCTGGACGCCATACTCTCGGACAGGAAGGCGAAGATGGACGCCGGGCGCACGCCCGAAACCAAAGCAGAGCTCAAAGTCTACGTTGCCGGGCCCTACACTCCTTACGGAGCCAGCCTGCACGATGCAGCGAAAGTCGCGCACGAGAACACAGTCGCGGCCATAAACGCCGGACTGGATGTGGTTTCGAGGGGGCATTTTCCGTACGTACCTCACCTTTCGCATTTTACGCACATATACGGTAAAAAGACGTTTTCTTACAAGTACTACATGGATTCCGACATGAAATGGCTACATGCATGCGATGCCATCCTGTTCTACAGACACGTCATAGGTGCTTCCAGCGGCGCCGACAACGAGCTCAGGGAGGCGATAGATAAGCGTAAGCAGATATTCTTTTTCGCGGAAGAGATCCCGCAGAACAATGCAATGGCGCGGAAATTCAACGAATGAGCCACGGGATATAATCCGTATATTAGCTTAGACTTACGATAATATGGTTATGCACGGTTTGCACCGAAAAGTAGACAACTGGTTCGCCAGGAACGCCATCAAGCTTTCAAGGTCTTTCGCAATAGTCTTTGGCATAATATGGGGCATAGACGGCTCGCTGAAATTCACGGGCGCGCTGGCTACATCACTGTCTAGCACCATAGCGCAGGCCGCACAGGGCCAACCATCATGGCTGCAGGGCTGGTTTTCATTTTGGGCCGCCCAGACGGCATCGAACCCGGCTTTTTGGGTCTACCTTGTCGGTTTTCTGGAACTTGCGCTGGCCTTCGCGCTCATCACCGGCTTTATGAGAAAAGCGGCGTACACCGGCGGTGTATTTCTGAGCGTTTTTATATGGGCCGTACCGGAAGGTTTCGGAGGACCGTACGGCCCGGCGTCGACGGACATAGGGACCGGGATAGTATACGCCATGGTGTTCATGTTCCTGATGGTCCTTAATGCGACCCATGGCGCAAACCCGTATAGCCTGGACGCCTGGATAGAAAAAAGGATAAACTGGTGGAAAGACATAGCTGAGCTTAGACACTGAATAACATTTACGATTATTTATGCAGCCAGGAGAAACCTTAGACACGACGATCCACGAGCCGGCGGCTGAAAAGCGCGAACTGGCGGATATCAATAGGTGCAGGGCGGCTTTGGCGCGCCTTTATCCCGGACTGGCCAGGCCCGCCGCCTCTAGATTCGACCTTGATAGGCTACTAGAGGACCGAGAAGAGGCGAACGGCGGTTTCATGCAGCTTATGCCCGGCGACATCGTTTTCGATGCGAGCGATACCGAAACGGCCATAGGCTGCAGGAAGCGCGAGGGATACGCTATAGAACTGCCACCACGAGAATACCTTAATAGCATCATAGAAGATTTTTCTTCTGACAACGCGAGCGTAGGACCGGTGACAAAGCTTTTCAGATACGCATTCTTTATCAACAGGAAGATGCCTTACGCCAAATGGCCTAGCGACATAAGCTTTGAAACTTTTATCGCAGCATACTCCGCGGCGATGGATGGCAGGATATCAACATTGAAAGACGTAATAGACCAAAAACTGCCGGCCGTATGCTTCAGTCAGGCGCTCGCCCTCGCTTTCGTCGCCCAGAACGATCCGGAGATAAGAGACAGTGGAATAAAAGTAGCCTTTTCGACTGGAATAGCAAAGCGCGCCGGGTCCGGAGGAGGACATGCGTGGGTGACCGCGATGTTCCCGCAGGAAATGGTGGAACGAGAAGGGCTGGATTCACAGTCCTATATAATCGACCCGACCCAGCTCAAAATAGCATCGGCAGATGCCACTGTACTGTTCTACGGCACGGAATACATAGAATTAGGACCAAAAGAGACCTACAAAGGCATACTGCACGACAAGCGACTTTCCAACAATTGCGGCGTCCTGAGACTTAGAGATAAAAACTACGTTTAACGGACGTGGCGCGATGTTTTCCGACTGACCGGTCGGATATGCAACAAAAATTTAAATACATTCTGTGAATAGGATAGTAATGGACGTGGACCGCCACTCGTTCTCTTCGGAGAATACACCGAAGCTTGCGGGAGGGTCGCTGACAGAAACAGAGCAGATAGAGCTTTCCGATTATAAATCCAAATCCGACGCCAAGCCCCGCCGCACTAAAAAATTCGAGCAGATACTCCGCTCGGTTTCCGATAAGGTAGAAAACACGTATCCGAACGCACGCCGCGGCCTCGAGAAGATGCTGGATCATGGCGGCGATGTGGAGCCGTATTCTTCGGGCAGTATAAGAGCGGGAGACCTCTGCGGCAATGCGACGTATTTTGTTTCCATACCGGCAGATACGGTACTAAGGAAACTCCTAAAAAAGTATGTGGATAGGAACACAGAAAAGAGAGGACTGTCCAGGATAATCGAGTACAACAACTCAGTTTACCGCGGTATTCCCCACATGTTCGACCTGCTCGACAAAGACGACGACCACCACACAAAGGCCATGGACGAAGTTTGGACGAAATTGTATGGTGGGAAAGTGGTCAGGCTGGAAGACGTGATAACGAGAGACGCCCCGGGAGTGTGCTTCGAACAGGCGCTCATACTGAACTACCTTCTGTCATCAGATGACTACATAAAGAATCTCGGAGGCAAGACACGGATAGGGATGGGTTACCAGCTGAGCGACGGCAAGTTCGGTGAGCATGCGTGGGTAGTGCTTACTTTTGACACGGTGCATCCGAAATCCGGGATAAACGATACGGTGTACGTGCTGGATCCGGCATATGGAAAGATGTTCGTTTATGATGCTCTTAACGACTCTACGGAGTACAGATACATAGAGCAGAGTGATACGGAACTCATCGAAGAAGGAGATTACATAATCCGCAGGAAACGGTAGGCGTGCAGAAACGTAGCCGCTATAACGCCGTTATATTTAAATAGGATGGCGTTTATCATAAGGCAATGACCGAAGTGTTCTGCAAGACCACGATAAACGAGATAATGCCGGCGATAAGGGCGGCGATAGCGATAAGGATGCTCGAGCGCGGCTTTACGCAGAAAGAAATATCGGAAAAACTAGGCATAACGCAGCCGGCAATATCACAGTACAAGCAGAAACTGCGCGGCGGACTTCTCGAGAAGGTGCGCGGCAGCAAGGCGATGGAAAAGTACATAGACTCTCTCATAAAGGAAATCACGGAGGACGGCCTCGATGTAAATACGAGGCTGTGCAGCATATGCGGGAAGGCGAGGATGAACCGCGTGGTGGAAGTGGACAGGGACGAGTTCCTGTGCCTTTTGGAAGCGGCTGGCAGGTAGGTGCGACAAGATATGTTAGAAATAAACGGACTTAGTGTTTCGGCTGAAGATAAACAGATACTCAAAGGGGTCGACCTGCGCGTAGAGCCCGGTAAGCGGATAGTCCTGATGGGACCGAACGGCAGCGGGAAGAGCACCATATGCAAGAGCATAATGGGCGATCCTTCTTATCGGATAATGGGCGGGAGCATAACTCTGGACGGGGAAGACATAACCGCACTGCCGACCAATGAAAAGGCGAAGAAGAGGCTTTTCATGATATTCCAGGAGCCGGAAGAGATAGAAGGCTTGACCGCTTCGAGATTCCTTCGAACGACGTACTCCAAGCTTGTGGGAGACATGGCCGATTTCCAGAAAAGGCTGGAGTCGGCAAGAGAAGAGCTGAAATTGGACAAGGACATACTATCCAAGAGCCTCAACGTGACCGCGTCGGGGGGGGAGAAAAAGAAGCTAGAGATGCTGCAGATGCTGATGCTTAGACCGAAGTACGCGCTTATAGACGAGTTTGATTCCGGCCTCGACGTGGACAGTGTCAAGAAGATATCACAGCTCATAAACACATCAGAAGCGGGCTTCCTGATAGTCACCCACAACCCCGCCGTTTTCAAGCACCTTAAGATAGACGCGGTGAACGTTATAAGGGACGGCAGAATAATCGCATCTGGAGGGCGCGAAATAGTGAACAGGATAGAAAAAGAGGGGTTCATATGGGCGGATTAGAACAGGTCGAAGAACTCAGAAAGGTAGGATCTGACTATAAGTTCGGCTTCCATACTGCTACAAAGTACAAGCACGATTTCGGCACGGGAATAAGCGAAGACCTTGTAAGACAGATATCCAAGATAAAGAACGAACCGGAATGGATGCTGGACCTGAGGCTTAGGTCCTACAGGGAATTCCTGAACAGACCGACACCGACGTGGGGCTACCCGGAATTAGACAAAGACATGAACTTCGATTCGTTCTATTACTATTCGCCGCCGGATTCGGCACTCACAAACGACTGGGATAAGGTGCCAAAAGAGATAAAGGAAACTTATGAAAGGCTCGGAGTGCCGGAAGCAGAGAGGAAGATACTCGCTGGATCTCTCAGCGTATTCGATTCGGACAGCGTCGTCGCAAAACTAAGGAAGGAATGGGCGGACAAAGGCGTTATATTCACGGACGTCGACACGGCGCTGAGGGAGCACTCGGATCTTGTCAAAAAATACTTCATGAAAGCGGTGCCATTCACAGACAACAAGTTCTCCGCGCTGCACGGAGCCGTATGGAGCGGAGGGCCGTTTATTTACATCCCCCCTGGAGTCAAGATAGACACGCCGCTGCAGACGTACTTCAGGATGAACCGAAAGGAAGGCGCGCAGTTCGAGCACACTTTGATAATCGCTGACAAGGGAAGCGAGGTCACATATATCGAAGGCTGTCTCCCAGACGACGAGCTAATAAGCCTTGGCGACTCGTTAAAGCAGATAACCGCACTCAAAATCGGAGATAATGTAATCTCTCACAGGGGTGATAGGCGTACGATAAGCAAAACCTTCGTGCATAAACACGCAGGGGAGATGCTTACAATCACCCCGCAATCCCCGCTCAATGCGTTCAGACTGACACCAGAGCACCCGGTGCTTTGCGTTAAGAGGGATCATATTAGGGCTAAAAAAGAAGACAGAAATGGCTGGCTACCCGAGACCTCTACGATCAAACTGCTAAAAACGGACCCAGCTTATATAGAAGCCGGCGAACTAAAGGCGGGCGATTTTTTGGTCTATGTCGTACCGAAAGATTCGAAAGACACCGCGGAGCTCACCGAACCAATACTCAAGATACTCGGGTTATATCTGGCTGAGGGGTCGGCTTCTTTCAACAAGGCGCTTAATAGGAGAGCATTGCAGTTCAGCTTTGGTAAAACGAAGGACGAAAAAGCCCTGGCATATGAATTGGTCGAGATTATCCGTTCTATGGGCGAGAAGGCCAGCGTGTGCAGAGCCGCCAGAAAATATTACACGGTCTCATCGTACTCTAAGAGGCTGATAGAAGTTTGCATGCGCAATTGTGGCACGGGAGCGGCAACAAAAATGCTGTCCAAAGAAGTCATGGAGCTGCCCACAGAAAAGCAGAGGACATTTTTGGAATATTATCTAAAGGGCGACGGCAACGAATACCGTAAGAAGAAAAATAAATCTTTGATGATAAGAGCCTCGACCGCGAGCAAGATTTTAGCCTTCCAGCTGCAAGAAATAGTCGGTAGGTTAGGCACCTTCGCAAACCTGCAACTAAGAAAAGGGGGAGTAGATTTCATAAATGGGCGCAGGATACTTCGAAAAGACCAGTATGTAATCGAGTATACAAAAGACAAGAAATGGAGCTCCGTAAGGCACAGAGACAATTTGTTTTTAGTCCCGATAAAAACCATAGTACGTCACAAATTTGAAGGAAACGTTTTCAATATAGCCGTAAACGCGGACGAATCTTATTTAGTCAAGGGCTTTGCGGTGCACAACTGCTCGGCTCCCGTGTTCGAACCGGACAGCAAGGCGATACACGCAGCCATAGTCGAGGTTTTCGTAGGCGATGAGGCGAAAGTCAAGTTCATATCTGCCGAAAACTGGAGCAGGAACGTTTACAACCTTAACACAAAGAGAGCGATAGTTGGCGCAAGAGCGCACATGGAGTGGGTAGAAGCCACGCTGGGGTCTAAGGTCACAATGCTTTATCCCGCCTCTTACCTAATCGGAGAGGGCGCGAGCAGTTCCAATCTTACGGTATCGTTCGCGCAACCGGGCACATGGAAGGACAGCGGCTCAAAAGTGATAATGTCCGCGCCTAACCAGACGGCAAAGATAATCTCTAAATCGATAAGCATGGGGAGCGGCTCGGCCGTATACCGTGGATTGCTCAGGATAAACAAAGGGGCCAGCAATGCGAGGGCATACACCCAGTGCGATTCCCTGCTTCTGGACGACAAAGCCGTCACGTCCGCATTCCCGCACAATGAAGTGCTAAACCCGACCTCAAAGATATACCACGAAGCGACGGTAGGGAAGATATCCAAGGAAAAACTCTTCTATCTGATGTCGAGGGGCCTGACAGAAGCGCAGGCCAGGTCGCTGATAGTCCTTGGGTTCCTGGATTCTGTGCTCAAGGCGATACCTCTAGAGTTCGCGGTAGAGATAAACAAGCTCATAGAGACGGAAATATCTACGCTTCCAGGCGCAACGGGCTGAAGGCGTATATGCAGACAGTAGACGAGCTCATAAAGGAGAAAGGGATAAGGATGTCGCTGGATTCGGCATGGAAAGCTTCGCCGACCGTGAGGAGCTACACGGATTTTTCAAAGCTAGACCTAACCGGCATAAGCCTGCAAAGGGAGGCCCGGCTCATCGAACCCCAAGTCATACACGAATCTAGTTACATGGAGTTTTTCCCGCAGGAGCATGATCCTCTCCTAGAAATCAACAGGACTTTCCAGAACTTGAGGGGCTTGGTAGAAGTCAGCGGAGATAAAACGCTAAGGTTCGCAAAAAACGACACCGTTATAGCGAACATCCGCATTAAACTGGAAAAGAAGTCGAGATTGAGGATAGACCTCGGAGAATACAAACTTTTCTGCATGACGCTGGACGTAGACTGCGCCGGCTATTCCGATTCTGTTCTGGAGGTAGAGTCCAGAGGCTCTGGCATCACGTACCTGCGTGTAAGGAAGCGTCTTGGCGAGGGCTCAAAATTGGTCTTTATGAACAGACACATAAAGGACAAGTTCCTTTTCTTAGATGCGGATGGCGTACTTGGAGAAAGATCATCGCTAGATTCGAAAATATATGTATACGCCGATTCGGGGGCGCATTACGACTGCGTACAGAATGCCGACCATACCGGATTCGACAGCAGGTCGAACGTCATCGGCAGGGGCGTGGTCGATGGGCCGTCTTCACTGATATTCCGCGGCATGCTGAAGATACACAAGGAGAAATGCAGCGGCAACTTCGCTACCAAGACTATAAATATGAGCAGCGGCGACGCATTTACCGATTCCGTCCCGATGCTGGACATAAAAGCGAACAATGTGATAGCGAGGCACTCCTCCGCCATAGAGAACATCGACAAGAGCGAACTGTTCTATCTGGCTTCCAGGGGATTTGAGCAGAAAGAAGCCTCTAAGCTCATAATAGACTCCATGCTCGGCGTAGACGAGTGAACGACTGGTCATCTCTTTAGGTATTCCGGTACCGGGAACGCTTCGTATTCCCTTAAAAGCGGCTTTCCCTTTAGCAGCCTGGAGATAGCCTCAGCTTCCATCTTTGCCCCAGTCAGTCCGTTGTGCGGTCTCGGTTCGTCCGGCAGGCCAACATATCTCATCACGCCGTCCGAATTTATGTCGGAGCGATTGTTTTTTAGCGGCGGTTTTATTCCCCGGCTAAGATGCCCGCCGTATACGAGTCCGTGCGTGTCCACGCTTCGATGCCCGAAATGGAGCCCTATTCCGTAGAGCCTGGAATAATGTCGTATGAAAGCAAGGTCGAACGCGGATATGTTGTGGCCGGCCGGAGTCCTATCCTCTACGCCGTCCGTCCAGACTTTGAAATCATGCAGCATCTCATCTAGGCTTTTCTTCGTTTTGTCGTTTATCTGCGCCATTGTGAATCCGTTAACCGCCAGGGCTTCAGGGGAGGCTTCGGCACCATCGCGCAGCCGGCACTCTTCATAGAACTGGTTGGACGGGTTCTCGAACTCAACGGCGCCTATGCTAAGTATGGAATTCCTCTCGGGCTCTAGGCCGCTCGTCTCAATGTCTATCACTATCATATCTGCTGTACGAACGCAGGTTTTAAATATTAATCTAAACCAGATTATCTGAATGGGAGTAATATTCGACCTAGATGGCACCTTGATAAACAGCATACCGCTGCACACCACGGCGCTGTACAAAGCCATGAACAAGGTGCTGGGCAACCATGGCGTCCCTCTGGACTTCATAAAGCGTGAGATAAGGTTTCCCAGCCCGATACTTTTTGACGATTTGCGCGGTTTTGGTATAGATATATCACGATCCGAGATAATAGAGATACTTGACGAGCGGCGCAGGTATCTGTCGGAAGAGAACGTGCGGAAAGTAAAAATATTTTCGTCGGCTTTCGACGTAGTCAGGCTTCTGGACAGAAAGGGCGTGAGATACTGCATAGCGACGGCGATGTACACAAAAGACCTTGAAGTATTCGAGAAAGTTCTTAAGCTAAGGCGTCTAAGCAAGGTCATAATAAACCCGCCGGCATTCGGATACGAGAAACCGAATCCGTTCATACTCAACCGCTCAATGGAAGTGATGAGGATGCGGCCCGAATCTTCGTGCTACGTGGGCGATAGTCCTTATGACCTGATCACGGCCAACCGCGCGGGGATGCACTTTATGGGCGTGTACAACAAAGCGCTGGCGCGCCTCGGGGTGTTTTTCGAGAACCTGGAAAGGCTAAAAGACTACCTAAAAGTAAGCGCAGAGTTCTTCAAAGACTGACGGACTTTCGCGGGCGCCTCCTGCCTTCCTTTGTAGGGGCGGCTTTCCTAAGATAATACGATATGGGGTTTTTTATCAGTTTGCACGTATCGTCCGGGAAGCACACGTTGAAAAACTTGTAATACCCCTGCGCATCGCAGTTCGGCGGCGGGTAAGCCTTGCCGGAGAAAGCATACAAAACCTGCTGCTTTATCAAGCCTTCCTTGAGAGGTGGCTTGTTCTTCCGGTTCCATTCGTCGAGCAGGGCTATTATCTCTTCCTTTGTCTTCCCTATGTTCCTGTAAAAATTCGTCAGGATGAATACGCTGCGTTTCCTCCCGTCCGAAAGGCCGTTGTTTATCAGTTTTATGCAGGGCGGGAGATACGCTTCGTTTAGGGGCACGCGCTTTATATCGTACTCGCGCTTCGATGTCCTTTCTGGCTCTTCTTTGAGCGCTTCGCCGAACCTGTTGTAGGCCCGCATGAAAAGGCCCTCGGCCTCGTTTGTAGCCGGCGTAAGATTGAAAAAATCCCTTCCCGTGTCGACGCTGGCTGGAGCCGCGGCGTCCAGGCTGAACGATGGGATCTTTCTCTTGTCTACAGGCACAGAAACCAGCCACTTCTTTTCATTGAGCGAATATTGCATCCTGAACATGTGCCTTTCCGATATAAGGACAGTGTCTATGTCTACGACCTTGTACGGGTCGAACACGTTGTCAGAGTACAACTTAGACTCCTCGATGTTGAACATGGACGCAAGGCGCACGGTGCCGTAGTCTTTCAGAAGAGTTTCACGCAGCCGGTTTTCAAGCTCGTTCCTCAGGAATATGGAGACTATCATCGAAGCGTCCGGGAACAGTTTGTTTGTGTCTATGCCGTTTATCATCTTAGGGAACGTCTCATAAGGCACTAATATGTGGAAGCCGGACCCGCCGCTGAACTTCACGGATAGCGACCTCACGCCCTCGCTTTCTATCTTTTTTATTACCATGTCGCAAAACACCTTGGATATGTCGATGTTCTTGCAGTCTATGTCTATCACCACGTCCCACGCCTTGCGCATTTCCGTGAGCTGCTCCTTCTTCAGGTCCTTGTTGAGCAGCATCGGGTTGAACCACCGCTCCTCGCCTACGTGGAAACTGGTCGCACCCCCTCTTATCAGCGAGGTTATTTCGCTTGGGTATTGGAAATACATCGGCCGCTTCCCGAACTCTTCGCCGTATCTTACCGCGCACTCCCTGTCCTTGACGTTCAGAAGCCGGTTTATCACGTCATCCCTAAGATAGTACCTCAATATTTCCGAGGGCTTCATATCAAGTATTAATCGCGCGCGTATTAATTATATGCTTAAACGGCGCTTTGTCCCGGCACTGCACCGCCATAGCTTATTTAAACCACACAGGTCTACTATTTGGATGCTCGGAAAACCAGTAAAAAACATAGAGGTAAACAAAGGCCTTTCGGTATCGAATCTCATGAAGCAGTTCGGCCTAGCCGGAGGCTTCACGGCGAAGAAACTCGCTGATGCCGCCGACATCTTCAGGGAGATGGAGGGTGACAAGGAGTGCCTGAAGTTCCTTTCCTTTCCAGCGGATATGATATCTACTGGGACGCGGGGCGTAATAAAGGACCTGATAAAGAATAAACTGGCAGACGTGGTCATAACCACTTGCGGCATGATGGACCACGATCTGGCGAGAGTCTGGAAAGATTACTACGCCGGCACGGCCTCGGCTAACGATGCGGAGCTGCGGAAAGCGGGCATAAACAGGCTTTACAACGTATTCATACCGAACTCCAGTTATGGTACAATACTGGAAGACAAGTTGATACCGATACTAAGAGAAGCAGCAAAGACGAAGAAAGAATATTCCACCAGCGAACTCGTGGCGTTCATAGGCGAGAGCATAAAGGATGAACCGAATGCAGAAGAGTCGATAGCTTATTGGGCGTGGAAGAACGGCATACCGGTAGTCATACCAGGTTTCACGGACGGAAGCTTCGGCGCGCAGATATGGCTCTACTCGCAGAAGGACAAGGAGTTCCGGGTCAATCCAGTAGCCGACGAGAATATGCTTGCGGACCTCGTATTCAAAGCAAAGAAGAGCGGAGCTCTTATGCTCGGCGGCGGGATATCAAAGCACCATGTAATCTGGTGGAGCCAATTTAAGAGCGGGCTAGATTACGCCATATACATGACGACCGCCGTCGACTGGGACGGCAGCCTTTCCGGCGCGAAACTCGAGGAAGCGGTGTCGTGGGGCAAGATAAAACCGAAAGCAAAATACATAAATGTAGAGGGCGACGTAACTGTCTTATTGCCGTTGCTCTACGGAGCATATTTGGGGTGATTTGTGTGAACATTGTAGACATAAAGGAAGGAATGAGTGATGTCGAATTTTCCGGTGTGATAAGCGACATATCCCCTCCGCGCGAAGTCGTGACAAAGTTCGGCACGAACAGCGTCGCTAACGCGAAGGTCACAGACGAGACTGGGAACGTGACCCTTTCTCTGTGGGGCAAGCAGATATCGCTTTTCAAGGTGGGGGACCGGATAGAGGTAAAGGGCGGCTATACGCGCTCTTTTCGGGGCGAGATCCAGATAAGCGTAGGCAAGATGGGGTCCCTAAAGAAATTAGAGGACTGATACTCAGATAGCGTAGTCGGGGAGGGCGACGTCTCTGACGTTAAGGGACAGGTTGTCGTTGAACTTGTTCGCCGCCGCTGTTACGTCGAGCTCGTACATGCTGAATGAGAGGTCGTTTAGTTTGTCACCCATGTCTTTGAATCTGGAGAAATCCAGTAGTTTCTGTGCCGCCCTGTCAAAGAACGTAGCTTTGATGCTGGACAGACCGTCGTCGACAATGGCGGATATGTACAGTATCTTGGACAGCGCCTTGTCTCCGTGGACGTCGCACGCGTCGATGACCTTTTTCTTGCAGATAGTGCATCTCACGATGAACGTAGTATTGGTGAATATGCGCATTAGGAAGCAGCGTATCCTATAAAGTTTCTGACCCTCCACTACATCGGAGATGCGGTCGAACGCCCTAGCTTGCGGCGCCCCACTCTCAGTCTTGACCGCTGCGGACTTTGTCACGCGTATCGCACTGCCCGTGCCAAGGTGCAGTTCCTGGTTGCCGGTAAGCCTGCTGTTCTTAGTATAGGCATTTACGACGTGAAGCTCGTCCCCTTCAGACGCCTCTTTATCCAGGACCTCGACTTTCTTTGAGTCCCAAACAACGACCGGCATGATCCCGGTGCCGTCATCGATGACTAGGTTCATTATGTTGGATTTAGTCCCTTTAAGGTTTATTTCCCTAACCTGGAACTTTCTCCTTATCTTGCCGATTATGTTAACGTGGTTGGTTTCCTGTTTCAGGTCCTTAATTTCGTACTTGCGCCTTATCGGCACAACGCCGGATTCCGTCGCCAGCATCCTTGCCGCGGCGTCCTCCGTAAGGCTCGGGAACTCCTCCACGCGCTTCTTTACCTTGTCCTCTATCTGCCGTCTGTCCCAGCCGGTCTTCTCCGATATCGCGTCCAACAGCCAACTCTCAATCTCCACAGGCAGCCCTCATCTTCTCCACGACGCCTCTCATCCGCCTAAAACCGGCTGGGTTATCCCCGTCGTAATAAGCCCTTATTATCGGCTCTGTGTTTGATTTCCTGAAAAGAACGAACCCGTCTTCGAACACGGCCTTTACGCCATCCAGTTCTATTTTGTCCTTGTAGCCTTTGAACATCGCAATTATCCTCTCCATCGCGGCCTCGCGCCCCGCATCGTCACTGAAATTGAGTGCGTCCGTCCCATAATAAACTTTTGGCAGGCCGTCGACGATGGCGCTGAGCCTTTTTCCGCTCTTGGCGAGCAGTTTAGCCATAAGCACCGTCGCCAGTATCCCGTCGCTGAAAGGATAATAATCTGCGAAATAGAAATGCGAAGATGTTTCCACCCCGAAATCGCTTTTGGCCTTCTTTAAAGCGTCCTCTATGTAAGGCCTGCCGACTTTAACGTAGACCACGTCTGCGTACCTTTCGAGGATGCGCGAACACGCGATGCTGGCGGTTACCTTCTTAAGTTTGAGGTGTTTTATGAAGACCATCGCGGTGACCATGGGATCTAAGAACCTGCCAAGGTCATCTACGAATACGACTCTGTCGCCGTCGGCGTCGAGCTGCGCACCGAAGTCCAGGCGGTTTTTCCTAACGCTGTGGGAAAGACCTGCGGAGTTCGCCTTCGAAGGCTCCGGCGTGCGTCCGTAAAAATCGCTGGTCGCTTTAGGCCTTATCGAACATACTTTCGCGCCTATCTTTTCCAATACGTGGGGGGTTATGTACGTAGTCGCGCCCCCCATCCCGTCGAATCCGACGTTGATCCCGGCGTTTCTTATGCCCCTGGTTATGTACTCTGTGTATTCATCGTCGTAATCGTGCGGTATCCTCCGGCCTGCACCCCTTACGAATGTCTTAGACGCATAGTACGTCTTTATGCTCGCGGGCGTCAGCGTGGTGCCGTTAACGTACATTATGACGCCGGTGTATGCCGCCGGATTGTGCGATGCGGTTATGGACACGCCGCAGGCCTTTTCGTTGAACGAGGCGAAATTCGACACGGTTATGGGCCCGCACCCCAGCTCATAGACGTCCGAACCACTTTTCAAGATGCCGTTGACGACGTCGTCCTTTATATTCACGCTGCCCACTCTCGTGTCGTAGTTCAGGAATGCGGGTCTGCCTTTCAGATAAGCGCCGAGTGCGCGCCCTATAAGAAATGCGTTCTCTTCATTAAGCTCTTCCGGATATATCCCCCTTATATCGTAATCTTTGAAGATTCCCATTTCACACCGAATGACTTTATTCTCTATAGTTATCTGCAGGATTTATATTTGATATCTATAAATATAACGGAAAAATATAAGTGATACATGAGGTGTTTTGCATGGACAGCATAATAAGAAACGTGGTAGAAGCACGCGAAAGAGAAGCCAGGCAGCATGAAGAACCCAGACGCGACCATTCTTTGATCGCAGCGGGACCTGGAAAGGAATTTGTTTTCAGGCTTAGAAACGGCCACGAAGTCGGCAGGGCGAGGACTCTCGCGGAGTTCGAAGCCAGACTGCGCAGCGTGCCGCTGGAATCCGTCGAATACCATTTTGTTGGCAGACACTTTAGCCCGTGGCTCAGAGACTTGAGAGAGGTCCATCTGGCGGAAGAACTTGAACGTCTAACGTCGAGAGGAGAGCAGCTCAGACAGGACATAATCCGGCTCGTAGTTAGCGCTTGAGCGGTCTGACTTTTCAAGTCACGAATAGAGTTTAAATCTTCCAGATTCATACCTAGTATATGCCGGATACGCAGGTCATAGTGGAGGTATCGACTCTCGTAATTTTTGCATTTACCGCTATTTTAGCAGGGTATCTCACGAAGAACTACCTGCGCGGCCGCCGCAGAAGCACGCTATTTTGGAGCATAGGTCTTTGGCTTTTCGCGATAGGCGTGATACTTGAGACCGCGTTCGCATTCGGCGCGTACGACGCGCTGCTCATAGATGTCTATCTTTTTATCGTGGCTCTGCTCGTCAACAGCCTTGCCCTCGGCTCGATGGAGCTCCTCGGAAACAGCCGCCTGAAAACCTACTATTACGTCTTTTCTGCCGTGACCCTCACAGCCTTGGCGTTTTCGCTGGCCTTCACAAGTCCCGGCGACCTTCTTTTGAACTATGTAGTGGCCGTGCCGCTGCCGATGCTCACCACTATAACGTCTTCTTTTGTGACTTTCCCGGCTGCGGTAATCCTGGTAGTGATAGCCGCAAAATCCTTTATGAAGACCAGGAGCAAAAAGATGCTCAGTATAATAGCCGGCGTGGTAGTCGTATCAATCGCCGGCAGTCTCTACATCGCTGCGTTTCCAGCGTTCCTTTATTACTCAGAATTCATCGGCATAGTCCTTCTATGGCTGGGATTTTTCGATTTCGGCGCACATAGACGTGCGGCGCCGGAGAAACTCGCGCACAGCAGGAGGTGAACACCTTGCTACCGATACTGCTGGACAGGATAACGATGGGTCTGTCCCTGGCTGTTCACATCATACTGGCCTCTATAGGCATAGGGCTGCCGATAATAATGTCGATAATGGAGTTCATCGGCATAAGGCGCAAGGACCCCCACTATACGCTTTTCGCCAGGAGGATGACGCCCGTGCTTATAATACTCTTCGCGATAGGGACCGCGTCCGGCACCATAGTCGCGCTGGAGCTCTTTCTCCTCTGGCCCACTTTCATACAGCTAATGAGCCAGGTCGCGATACTGCCCCTATACGTAGAGGTCTTCGCGTTCTTCTCTGAAGCGATATTCCTCGGGATATACGCTTATTCTTGGAACAAGAAACTCGGCAAATACACCCACTGGCTGATGTCCGTCATAATATCCGCGGGGGCGATGGCGTCCGGCGTCCTCATAATAATGCTGAACTCTTTCATGAACACGCCTTCGGGCTTCAACATACCCAACTATCTGTCCACAGGAGTGCTGAGCGACATAAACCCGCTCGCGGCTTTCAGCACGGCGTCCATGCCTTTGACGGAGATCCACGCTCTTTCGGCGTCGGTGTTCGCTGCCGTCTTCGTGCTGCTCGGATACTTCGTCTGGCGCATGTCCAAGAGCAGCGGCGAGAGCAGGGAATACTACAAAAAAGCCGTAAAGGTCATGCTGGCCGTGGTTATGGTCGCCGTGGTGATACTGATAATCTCCGGGATACTGAACATGCAGATGCTCCTCCAGAACCAGCCGGAAAAATACGCCGCAATAGAAGGAAACTACGCCTCGCAGAGCAACGCACCCGAAATAATAGGGGGGATACCAGTCATGAACGCGAATGGTTCCTTTTATTTCGCATACTCGATAGCCATACCGGGCCTGCAGAGCTTGCTGGCCGGCGGCTCCACGGGGTACACCGTCCCCGGTCTGAGCGCGTACAACCAGTCGACGTGGCCGCCGCTCATAGTCCATCCAATGTTCGATTTTATGTTCTTTATAGGAATCGGCATCGGCCTTTTCCTGCTCCTCATACTGGTTCTCCTGGCCCTTAAATGGAGGGCGGTGAAAACGTTTGTGTCAAAGCTCAGGAACGGATTGATAAAAGAGAAACTACAGTGGCTTTCCAGCGTAGACCCGCTTATGAACAGGAAATTCATCATCCTGATAATAATAGCCTCGATATTCGCCGTAATACTATTGGAGGACGGGTGGGTGATGTCGGAGCTGGCAAGACAACCGTGGATAATATACAACGTAATGACAGTGGCCCAGGCAGGTAACCCATCGAATTCCATCCTGCCGGTGTTGGTGGCGCTGATAGCTTTCTACATCGTGATACTCCCGTTGACCGTCCTGATACTGAGAAAGTTTGCGCCGCACGATTCGCTCCAGAAGGACTTGGCGGAAATAGGCAGGAAAAAGAAGGGGTATTGAAATGGACGCATCTTATTTCATAAATTATGCCATACTCGCCGCGTTCCTGTCTCTCTTTACGATAGAGGTAGGCGTCGCCACGACCGCGCTACTCTGGTGGGACAAATACAAATCTAAGCTTAAACGCTACATCAACCCGATATGGGCGGTAAACGGCACGTTCGCGGTCTTCTACGTAGTAAATTTCGAAGTCACGTACCCGACACTCCTGCCTACAGCCGCGCTTGTATACGTAGGGCCGGTACTGTTCGGAGCACTGTTTCTTATACTTAGGAACGCATTCATAGCGTACTCTGAAGTCACCAAGGCATTGAGCAGAGAGAAATGGTGCATAACAATATACGCGATATCTACCCTAGTGATAGCGTTCGTAGCTATATCGGTACTGGCATCGGCCGTCAGCGGCACCGGCGTAGTCGGCGCCAGCACGCCTAGCCCGAGCATAGACCTATTTACACTATTTGTAAATCCTTTCAGTCTGCTCCTCTTTGCGGCTTTAACTGCGCTGTCACTTTTTATCGCCACGATATTCTTCGACATAAAGAGCCTGAGACGGCTGGCGCTAGCACCGCTCGCGCTAGCAGTAGCCATAGTCATCATAGACCTTTACCTTTATGTCCCGTACATGTTCACCACCCTTTCTGCCGGGCTGCCGCTCCTGGCCATGGTGGTAGCGGTGTTTGCACTCTGCGTTTTCTCTTATTATAGGGCCCACTGGTATGCAAAAGAGCTTGCTTTCCTCGGGACTTTCATGGGGACGGTCCTGTTCGGCGTCCTGCAGTACCCGTATCTTTTCGGCGGCACGCAGGCTTTCACAGGTTTTCTCAACAATTCCTTGACGTCGCAGTACGCCGGCTGGGTAACTGTGATAGGAGGTACGTTCGTAGTCATAGCACTTTCTTATTTTGTCTACATAAATTACTTCAAGTCCGATCAGGACTGAAGCACACAAGACAGTTGCCGTCATGGTTTTACGCCTGTACGCCCGTGCATGACTCCTCTAAATAAAGATGATTCTTACTAAGCCCCGTCTTTTCAAAGCTCTTTGGTTTTAGCCAAATAATGGCTTATCATAAAGAAGCGCTTCCAGTCTTGTCTCGTTCGGCACACTTCTCAATCTTAGCGAACTATATTTCTGGAGGCGGTAATCTTTCGCCATGGATGACTATCTTGTCGTAAGGATCGCTCAAATTTTATCCCAAATCGACCCCCTTTTAGCGACATTAGACTCCATGTCGTTATAGTAAGCGAGATCAGAATAAAGAATTGTGCGCGCGCATATTATGGCTGTTAGGGCCTCGCCGCGCATCGACATGGCGGAATCCACGGCGATATTCAAGAATTATAAACGGACCTGCTCTAAGGCTTGTAGGCTATGGCGTTTATAACGCCGTTTAACTCCGTGAACGACTCCTTTGACAGGGTGCCCTCCAGATTCGACGACAATCCCTGTTTTAATGGTAGTTTAGCTAATATTGGTATCTTAGATATCCTCCTGCTCGGCTCGCCGGCTAAGTCTATCCGTCCACCGCAGTGGTCGCACACCATATAACTCATATTCTCGATTATGCCTATGAGTGGCACCTTGAGAGTCTCTGCCATCAGCATGGTCTTTGCGCCGACAGTCTGCGACAGAGTCTGCGGAGTAGTCACGAGCACGATCTTATCTACGGGTATCGACTGGAAAACCGTCAACGGGCCGTCGCTCGTCCCGGGCGGCAGGTCCAAGAACAGCACGTCGAGGCTCCCCCAGTCGGTATCACTGTACATCTGCTTTATCGCGCTCGATACGAGCGGCCCCCTCCATATGAGAGCTTCCGCGTTCGTCAGCATGTCCACGGAGATTATCTTTACTCCTTTGTAATCGAGAGGCGCTATCTTGCCCTTTTCGCTGGCAGCCGCCCTATAGTTTGTCCGCAGTATTGTCTGTATAGACGGGCCGGAAATGTCGCAGTCTAGGATGCCCGTCCTGTATCCGAGTCGGTTAGCCACAAGCGCAAGCAGCGCGACGACGCTGCTCTTCCCAACCCCACCCTTTGCAGAGTAGACGGCTATGATATTCGAGATGCTTTTCTTGTCGTATCTTTCTATCGGCGTCGGCAGCTTCTGGTTGTTCCCGTAAATCGCTTTCTTTACGCTTTCTAGCTCTTCTTTTGTCATGTAATCGAAGTCTATGTTTATATCGCCGTAGTTCTCGCCTGCAAGAGCTTTCTTTATGTCGGATTCTATCGTAGCCGATAGCGGGCACCCCGGGACCGTGAGTTTTATGCTTATATTCAATGCGTCGCCGCGTTTTTCTACGGAGTCTATCATCCTCAGCTTGACGATGCTTATTCCGATCTCGGGGTCCTTAACATTATCAAGCAGGGAATATATCCGGTCTAGTTCCTTCTTTTCAATGCTCATTTTTTCTTGCCTTCTTCTTCGGCATCGGATATGCCGTTGGCGTCTATCTGGAAGGTAGCCTCACCCTCCGGAAGACTCGGCGAATCCACAAGCCTGGCGACTCGCAGGCCCTTCTTCCCCTTCCTCAAATAGATCCTGTAAGTAGCTACATGGCCGATTATGTGGCCGCCGACCGGCGCGGTAGGGTCCCCGAACATCATGTCGGGCCTCGCCATCACCTGGTTAGTTATGTAAATCGCGAGATTGTACCTGTCTGCGAGTCTCTGCAGTTTGTGCAGGAGAACGTTGACCTTCTGCTGCCTGTCTGCGAGTGTGCCCCGGCCGACGTACTCGGCCCTGAAAAGCGCCATCATGCTGTCAACGACGACCAGCTTTATCTTGGAGTCTTTGTTCACGAGATCCGGTATCTTGTCGACAAGCAGTATCTGGTGGTCAGCAGAATAAGCGCGGCCTATCCTTATGTTTTGGAGGGTCTCCTTGGGATCTACGCCCTTTATCGCGGCGATCTGCTCTATCCTCGCAGGCCTGAACGTGCCTTCTGTGTCTATCCATATCGCGTGCCCCTCGAGCCCGCCCTTTTCTTTTGGAAGCTGTACGTTGACAGCGAGCTGGAAAGCAAGCTGGCTTTTACCGGAACCGAACTCGCCGTAGCATTCGGTTATGGACTGCGTTTCTACGCCGCCCCCTAAGAGTATATCAAAAGCCTGGCTCCCGGTTGAGATCCTCTGCACGGCCTTTCTCTTGTCCTCGAATTCGAGGCCGGAAAGGAAGTTCATCTTCGCAGCTTCTCTGGCCTGTGTTATTATCTTCTTAGCGGTGGGCTCGCCTATCTCGCAGAGCTCTGCAACTTCGAGCGCGTTGGCCGTAGCCAAAGAGATTATATCCATATAGCCTGCGTTCTTTAGCTTTGAGGCTATAGTGGCTCCTACACCTTCTAGATCCTTTATATCGATTTCTTCAGGTTCTAAATTCATTATTTCCGCGGTTTCCTCATCTTTAGACTTTGGCTCTTTTACTGTCATATTATCGGTAGTTTTTACGTTGTCTTAGTTTAAAAACTTTAATTCATTTTACTTTGTCCAGAATTATCGTCGTGTCAGTTTTGCTCACGCCGTTTATCTTCCTAAGATGAGACACGACGAAGTTCGAAAGAGCGTCCATGTTGGTGTAGCTGAATCTTATGAGAAGGTCCCACTGGCCGCTTATAAGCATCACTTCTTCTACACCAGGACGGTCCTTTAGCGCTCTAGCCACTTCTAGCGGCGACGCGCCTTCTGTTATCTGTACGAAAACCAAGGCTCCAAGTTTTTCCATGCGCTAACCTACTTTTAATTGCGCATACTTTGTATATAATGCTTACCTACGGGCTTCTACCCATGATAGACGCCCGCCAAAATAGCGCTATCTTCCTTGAAAAGACTAATCAGCGTATCTGCAAAATCCAACGCCAACGGTGATTTATCCAATCCATTTAAAAATCACCATAGAAAGAGTCGCATGTCATATCTCTACGACGTATCCCTTCACTCCCTTCTCATCAGCTTCAAGATGCCCGTCGGTGTCCAGAGCCATCTTTGCCCTCCCTTTCCTAAGCCCGAGCTTCCCAAGGTACTCGATGAACCTCTTCGGAGTGTCGTTCGTGCCGCCTTCGCTGAACACTATCCTTTTAGCCCCCTTC
>JAKATQ010000014.1 GCA_021818665.1 Nanobdellota archaeon
CGATCTGATGGAAATTTAAGCAAGAATCGAATGATAAAATCAGCAGCTTCGATATTAGTCTTACACGAGGTCGACAAACGTCACATATACTGCACCTCAAATGAGAGAGTTTGCCAACGGAGTAGGAAACTATAAACCTAAATACGTAAAGATTTTGGCACAGTCCTCCGACTTTAGCCAACGCCATCCATACCATTGGATATGTCAATCAATGCGTTTATTATGCCTGCATGTGCGAATCCTTGGGGGAAGTTCCCTAGGAAAAATTTATTGTCTTTGTCGACGTGTTCGCCCACTAGTTTTAGCGGGCCGCACAGTTCACTTACATTTTTTATCAAAGTCTGTGCATTGTCGATTCTGCCCATTTTAGCGTAGACGGAACTAAGCCACGCAGAACAGAGTGTAAATTGATGGCTAGGCTTGCCTATCTCATAGTTTTTATATCTATAGACAAAACCATCAACTACAAGATCTTTTTCTATGTTATTTAGTGTGTTAAGAAAGATAGGCTCATCTAATCCTATGAAACCGTATAAAGGTAGTGTAAGTAAAGATGCGTCCGTTTCGTTTGTGTACGGCGTCTTTACGAATGCTCCGTCTTTTATGCAATTGTCGAATATCCAGGTTCTTATATCTGCCTTAGCTTTTTCTGCGTTGTCGAGCTTTATATCGAGTTTCTTCCCGAGTTTTATTGCCCGGTCTAGGGCGACCCACATCATAGCTTTTGAATATGTGAATTCTTGGGGAAATGGTTCCTCCCATATACCGGAATCGCTAAGTTGCCAATTTTCACTGATCCACGCTACTATACAATTTATCGTGCTCCAATTTGTCTTCAAAAACGTGAGATTCTCAGCATCTCGACAATAAGATTCAAATAGATCCATAAAATAGCCTTCTATATCCAATTGAGTCTGCAGCGCCGCTGAATTACCAACACGTACAGGTTTTGAGTTTGCGACTCCGCTCAGCCAGAAGAGTTGTCTTTCTGGAGGCGGCTTGAGCCCGCCGACAGTATAAATCGACGCGAATGGTTTATCAGAATGGCTTATAAGATTTAAAAGGAAAGTTATGGTTCTACCGGCTTGCAATTTAAATCCCGCTGACATGAGCGCTTTAGCCATCATAGTAGCATCGCGTACCCATACATATCGATAGTCCCAATTACGAAAACCTCCCACAGATTCTGGCAAAGATGTAGTTGGAGACGCGATTATGCCGCCGGACGGACCATACATGAGCCCAAGCACGGTAGAAAGTGAAGAGACGAACAAATCTTTAAACTCTACTGGCAGTTCAGTCGGTAAATTTACTTGCTCTTCTGCAGTTTCTTTTGAAAGAATACTGTTCCAGTAACTCGTCGTTCTATCTAGTAATAGAGAATCTACAGCCGCGTTTTGTTTGGCATCGCTCTCGCGTGGATAGTCTGGGTAGTAAGTAAGGATTATGCGCCCGATTCCAGGCGATAGTGTCCATTCTGTATCGCCGTTATATCCAAGTATAGTCGCATCTTTTATTTCCAGTTCGATAGCATCGCCTCCGTTCGGATTTATGAAAAGTGCGCCAGATTCTCGTTTCTCTATTTTAGGCTCGTATTTCCCATATTCAAATTTAGGTCTTATAAAAAGTTTTATCTTAACAGTAGATTTTAGCTCTCTAATAAGTC
Source organism: Nanobdellota archaeon (assembly GCA_021818665.1). GTDB lineage: Archaea > Nanobdellota > Nanobdellia > Parvarchaeales > Parvarchaeaceae > Parvarchaeum. The sequence continues at coordinate 1,667 of JAKATQ010000014.1, forward strand.
TGGGTTCCCCAAGGAGTAGAAAATCTATAATGCTACACTCACCGTTATCTGTTTTAATAGAGGTTTTAAGGACATTCGGAGCGATATACGACTGTTTATATTCACGCTGCGAATCTAACTCTATTCTAAAGTACCCTGCCTTTTGATCGTCTAAAATAGTGCAGAATGGTGCAGAAGAGTCAAATCTTGGCAACGGGAGCCAACATATCTCTGCGTTGTCGGTGATTATTGCAGATGTCATGTTATTGCTGATAAATCCTGAATTTTTTAATCGTAACAAGTTATCCATAAAATAACTTCAAACACCAACCGCCGCAAATAGCCTTTTCATATCTTTTTTTGATATCCACTCAATCTTGAGATAATCTCTCAAGTATTTATTTGTAGCACCGCGCATCTTCGCCTCATTCACAACAAATCTATAGGCCTCGATTTCGCAAGGGTTCTCGACGTAACTAATATCGGACCAGAGATGTCTCCCGTGGTTCCGTTGTAATATGTGAAAAAGCTCATGGAAGATATCCAGATACACGATAGGCTCCGGACTATATTTTAGATGCGCTATCCCTATTACTATACAGTCAGTATCTACGATTATCGGTTTCCAAGACACTCTCTTTAAAGGCCTTTTTGGTGCAACATACATATAGATATCTTTGTCGATCAATTTTATGGAAGTATTTATAAGATAATCCAGATCCTTTTTGGTTCTAGCAAGTTCCCAAAAAATTGCTAATTTATCTATACGAGGGAATATTTCAAACAGTCTATAATCACCTGCGCCTAGCGATTTATTTACGGTAAAATAATCGGGTACTTTAAAACCTTCCATAATCCGTCAAGATATCACATTAGTAGATTAAAAAGATTTGAGCGGGAATATTTAAAGCTCTTATACGCTAATTTTCTTAGCGAAAACGACGGAAGATAAATCCAATATATAAACAAGACAAATTATAAATTTCTCATAATGAGAGAAGATTTATTTCGTAGCAGTTTAAGGCGCAGACATATTGCACAATTTTTATTATGCTCTAAATTTTAGGCCCACAGCCTATTTTTTGCTTTGGTTGTTCTTTAAAAAAACGTTCCTTAGACGGAGTATGTGCTTGCACGGGCTTCCATAGTACTCATACGATTCGCAAGTGCATTCACCGTAAATAATATTTTTAGAGCCTGGTTCGTATTCTGTCTTAACAGTATAAAACAGTCCAGGTTTAGAATCGCTCGCTACGTATCCACCCAGATCTATCTTTCTGCGATCGTATACCAGCTGTAGTATCTTTACCTTATGATCGTACGACTCAATTATAGGCTTATCTATAATAATATCGTCCAATTTTAGCGGCTTTGTCTCGTTCATATTCTATAATCTTTACATATCTGGTTTATATAAGTTAAATATGTTTATTCGAGTCTATATTCTCAATAGCTTTATAAGCGACTTAATATTATTTTTTGTATTATCCAGAGAATAAACAGTTTTGACTATGCGTTCTCTAGTATCGGGCTTTAGATATTTAGATGTTAAAGAATCGAATTTTCTTTTCATTTCTTCGTTAGTCATAGGATTATTTGGATGCCCTTTCGGATCGTCGACTTCGCTAGAAAGGACCTCACCGGATTTTAGTGTCACTGTAATCTTGTTGGCTATCTTTTTTGGGTACATCCGGGTAATGGTTTCGTCTTTTATCACTTTTACTCTTGACATAAAGTCTAAGATACGCTTTTCGCTGAGGCTTCTTTTCGTGTATATAGAATTGTCTATTCTTCCGTCTAAGATCGCTCGCGAAATTATGTAAGGCATGCTATGGTCTGCCGTTTCTTTAGTAGTCGGTCTCCATTTAGCAGGATCGTTACCGAGTATTGTAAAACCGGCCTCTTGCGTATATATTTCTACTTCTTTTATATCGTCCGGATTTTCAACTTTCTTCTTTAATTCCATGGCAGCCCAAATTGCGCTTTGTGCGTGGTATTCGGCGGGAAAATATTTTATGTAAGTGTCGTTTATCTTGAAATGTCCACCGGCACCTCCAAAAGATGCTATATCAAGATCGAAGTGACCAGAAACCTGCTTCCAGAAACCCATGTCGCCTTCGAATATCGGAGCTGGTCCCGTGAAGCCTTCTCTCGCCAAAATCGCGGAGAAAATGGCATTTCTAGAGGTTTCAGCGAAGGAGCAACCTTTCCACATGGACAAATCACCAGAACGCACCTGTCGCATAGTTATGTGCGAATTCAGAGACAAGTTTACCGCTTGTGACAATTGCACTTTGTTTAGCCTCATAAGTTTTCCGGCCGAAAGCGCTACGGAAACTAAACCATAGCAGACGTGGTCCCATCCTCTGTGTCGAATGTCCGCGGCGTCGGCTAATCTGCACTGCAGTTCATAAGCTAATGCTATAGACATAATAAGATCGCGGCCGCTAGCACCAAAAGCTTCGGCCACAGCGATACAAGCGGAGATATTGTCGCTAGGGTGCGCAGGCTCTTTTGATAGATATGTATCGTTATAGTCTAAATATCTGACCATTATCCCATTTACGAAAGCCGCCATCGATGTATCAGTCGCTCTTTTTGTCCCCCACAAAGTGGCTGGGTGATCCGCACGGATAGTCTTCGCGATGTCTCTTGCCAGTACTACGGGTTTGGCATCGAACGCGCCAATGGCGCAGCCCAATGTGTCTATTATACGCATCTTAGTATTTTCGACCGTCTTTTCGTCCAAATCGTCGAAGCTTATCGAATGCGCATATTCTGCCAGATCTTCTGCGAGAGCCATATCTCTGATAAAAGATTGTATGGGTACATATTTATAAACACAGAAACGCTTCATTTTAAATAAACGAGAATGGTGAGGCCAGTAAAATGTCAGTTTTAAAAACACTGTCGAGAGGTTTAGGTTATTTGTTACTTATGTTTTCCCTACCACTGTTCATAGACTTATCCGTACTCCTAAATTCACACGATATATCTCCACTTTTCTTGCAGAATATGTCATCGCTAATCCAGTCTTTTACTAAGAACTCATTATTGTCTACTTTGCTTTCAATTAGTTCTCTGGATATACTTTTGCTAGTTTCAGGTCTAATAGCGATAGGGGCTGCGGTGCTGATACTTTTAGGAAGTGACGGTTATGACGGCTTGTCTAATGTTGGTACGGAACTTGTCGTGCTATCCGCCATGTCGTTAGTGTTTGTTTATGTTGTTCCAACGTTTGTTTTACCAAAGGTTTCATCTCTCATCCTGCCCGCAGGATTTTCAGGCGCAAGTAGCACGATTTTTACGCTTTTATCGCCAATAATAATGCAATTATTGGTGATTGACGCATTCTTTTTGGTATTCGGTTCTTTTTTGATAATCTTTAAATCCGTATTATCGCGCGCCAAAACCTCCGCACCCGCCCATAGCACCGCCAAGAAAGTTGTTGAGAAGAAGAAACAACCATATGCACTCTACAGAAAAGTTGGCATCCCCCTAGGAACAGTAACCATGATCGTCTTACTCGTTCTTTTCACTTTTTATCTCGTAGTACCTGTTTCGGCACCTTCTCTTACTCCCGCACCCGCCAACTCGGTATCCCAGATGTTCCAAGCCGCGCCAACCACGCTCTCGATATTTAATGCCTCTGATTTTTTATTATTGAACACATCGAGGATAAACAATAGTTACAACGGTGCGATAACTCTAGAAACATCACTCGAGCCCATTCCATTTTCTATTCCCTTGACTCTCTCCATAGAGAAAATAGGAGACCCTCTACGCGTAAGCATAAATGTTAATCTTTCCAGCATAAGTAACATTATAAATTCTCTGTTAAATGCCTTCGTGACCAGTAACGGCAACTGTAGTAATAATTGCAACGTAAACAATTCAAATACTGTGAAACTCCCCACCGATATGAGTTTTTTGACCCTTTATAATGACAGTGGGCTAATCACGTGCACGAATCTATTCCAAAACTTCACACAGAGCAATGGTCTCCAGTGCAATTATCAACGATTTAGCGCCTCTTTTAACACCACGCTTCTAAATACAAATAATCCGAACGAGACTGCAATCGGCAGTATGTTCTCGGGATTTTCTTCTGCTACCTCCGGTCTATCTGGGAGAGTGGGCTCAAATAACAGTAGGTTAGGATTTCCGACGCTGAAATTTATCGGAAACGAATACTATATGGGCTCGGAATGCACACTATTCTATGTGAATGAGACATCGGCGTATTATAATATGACCGGTGAAATCTGCTTTTCAGACTACACGGGCCTCCCTTCTCTTGTTCATATCAGCAACGTGTTCTCATTACCTAATGATCGCAGCTCAAGCATACAGGGACTCGCCGGCGAGTCGTTTGAATTAAACATAGATCTAAGCTTGATATCTTCAAGCACAAATATTACCTATACGAGTATAGACACTCTGCCACCTGGCGCTAGATTTTCGAGCAGTTAAAAATCTTAGGTCTGACAACTAGATGCATGCCTTAGCGGTCGATTATATTATAGGCGGGTATTGAGTTGGTCTTTAATTTCTTTGTGGCTGTGATATACATCGCAGCACTCCATAGTTGATCACGGCTTCCACAAGGACGGCCAGAATGCGGTTCATACCATTCGTTAAAGCCGGGCAGATTATCAAGTTTATTGAACTCTTCGAGTGCTTCTTCTTTGCAGCCCATCTCGTGTAATGCGACAACTGCGTTATAAGATACGAAAGGCCATATAGTCCCATACTGATCGCATTTCGCAATCCTCACCTTTCCAATCTTATAGTTTTCGCTGGACAGTATCATGTTCTTTATTCCGTATTGTCCTGAGGCACGCCGCAGCATTAGAGCAGTCTTGAGATAACGTTCTTTAGGTATTATGCCCCACCTTACCGCGAGAGAGGTACCAAGCACATCGAAGTCAGCAGAGTCTAGCGCCGATATGTAAAATTCGCCGTTCCAAAAATTTTCATTTATACGTTGCTTTAGTATTTCCGCCTTTTCTTTTAGACCGGAAAGGCAGTATATACGATATAGAAGACACTGATTTGAAAGTAGTTTTTTCTTCTTCATTTCTGGCATTAGATCACGCCAATCGCAGCCAACCAACATTCTATCATCGTATTGCCTCTCGATATAGTCAATTGCCTTTTTTATCCGGGGCGCGAACGCTTTGATTACACTGTAATCTCCCGTTATACGCGCATAATCATAAGTCGCTAGCACCGCATGCGGTGTGGGATCGGAGACTCCGAATATACTGTTTATTATACCGACTAGGCCAGAGAAGCTACCAAGAAAAGACTTTAGCCGACCCTTTTTTAAGGAGTTATACATCCACGGCAGTTTGTTTTTAATGAACAGTACAGGTAACTTACCATTTAGTTTTTGCCGGTCCCACAGGCTCTCAAGGTTTTTTCTTGCCGTCTCGGCATGACCGGCTTCGAGTAGTCCCTCGAGAGAGTATGAAAAGTCGCGTGTCCAGTATTCGTGCTTATATAGGTCCTCGCTCGCGTAGAACCCTGTCTCAGTTTTGCACTCTTCGATTACAGCGAGCGCCTCTTCGAGCCGCTTATACCGAGTATTATGGACCTTGCTACAGTTATCCATTTTGTGAACCCGCTTATATAGAACTATAAGATATAAACGAATATAAATATAGTCTACACAGCGCGTTAAAATCCACCGTTTTCGCTTAATCCAAATATAGCGAGGGCCATAGGCAGCATCAGAAGGATACCGGCGGCGATTATAATAAGCCCCGGGACGAAAGAGTAATATTTCAAGACCAACACGCCGACTATGAACGAAATTATCCCAAGAATACCCAGTCTATCGTCAGCGGTATAACTCAAACTTACCATATCGTATATACGATGACTGACAGTATATAAAATGTTCTTAAATCGCATCGTCTGGTGCAAACTGCTCGACATAATCGTTTTATAATCCAAATTTTTAGTAATTCTAGATGGACATCGAAAAGATAATCGAAAAATACGGATTGAACGTGGACAATACCGTACAACTACATTTCAAGGGTCTGAAAAGATCGACGCGCATATTCAAAATTTCTAAACCCGCCCTAGGCGAAAACACATACATCGTCGATACACTTGCCGGCAAAGACATCGCTTGCCATCCCTATATAGTCGGCAAGGAGCTCGATAGACTTGCGCTGTCAGCTGCAATAGAAGCAGCAAAAACGATAAGACACGTGGTGCTCACACGTGAGGCGCGTTCTACTAAAAGTATAGTGTTCGAACATGTCTTACGCGCGGCGCCCGGCTACAAATTATTGCCTGCGCTAAAAGCCACACTACCAGGTAGTCGCATCTCAGAGGCGTTTATAAGGCCTAAATATATACAAAAATCGTACAGGGACCACGCCACGCAAGAGTTGAAGACGGTCTATAAAGACTTTTCCGGTATCCCGCATGGAAAAAGAATAATACTTTTCAAGCCGGACACCGAAGCTACCGGCGCCTCCGGAAAGCTAGCGCTGGAAGAAGCCATAAAGGAGAGCGAATTGAAGGGGTCTACCATAACTGATGTCGTCCTGTACGGGTTCATGGCTATTCCCGGGCTCAGATTATTGAAGGACGTAGCCGACAGACACGGAATAAACATGTACGCGTTCGCGATAAGTAACATATCCGAACTAGCCTATAACAACTATGATATGACGCTGTATGGAACCGACGAGAGTTATTTTTCAAAATACGGAGAGGTAAGAAACCTGGGGAGCATAGTAGACAGAAAAACACTAAAGAGGTATCTCCCAGAATTCATACCGGGTTGCGACCAGCCAGGAGACTGGTCCTCCAGACAAGAGCGCTTGTTTACAGGTAGAGGATATGAAAGCGGCGGTACAAAAGAACATCTGATTAGAAGCATGGCCTTGATAGAGCGGCTCAGAAAGATTCCCGGCTACGAAAAGTGGCAAGACGCACTGGCTCAAGAGGAATTGACCAAACTGAGACTGACACTGTCAAAGTATTCCTTACCGGACGACGACGCCACGGCAGTATCGGTTTAGCGACGGAAATTTTCCCACTTAGGACCGAGAAATAGCGCTATGAGGAAGTTTATAGCCGCGCCCAATCCCCCGATTATGAGGAATGAAGCAGACAGCAGCCCAAGGCCTAAAGTCACGAAAGGAAATAGCCCCAGACCGATTACCAGCAGCGCCACGTTGCATATCTCGGTGATTACCACCAAGATGAACGCCATCACGACACCACTTATTCTCCTTAAAAATACCAGTCCGCCGGATACGATATAAAGGCAAGATACCACAATGGCGATGATAGCGGCCCACCGGCTTAGAGGTATAAGTCCCGCGCTACTTAATCCGCCGAGTATGCCGGGTGCAAATGCCAAAGTCACGGTGGCCAAGACTATCCAGAATACACCGTATATGAAAAGCATCAGGGTCGCAGCTAACAATTTTTTTCCCTTAGCGCCCGGGATGCCATTACGAACCGTCATTCCAAGATATGGTTTTCACAGTATTAATGATTTTATGATGAGACAAAGGCGTTTCCCAAAATTTCGTTTCGACGCGTTTTTAATCTCTTACTTGCTAATATTATTATGTCGGTGTTCCAACAGCTAAGCAAAGATTTCAAGATGCTATTTATAGTCACTGCCGTGGGAGGCATTCTTATAATGCTCAACGGTGCGCTTAATCTGATATTCGGCAACGCCGCCATTTACAGTTATTTCGTCAGTTTTCCGTTCCTTTCAGGCCAGCAGGCATCAGGTCTCGTAGCTGTGGGGGCCTTCATCAGCGGCTTGCTCATAGTAGGTGGGATACTGGTAGCCGCCGCATCAGAGAAGATGTTCTCGTTCGTAAACAAGAATCGCATCTTTGTAGCCATAGCGGCCGTAGTTATTGCCGTGTTGGGGTTTCCGACCGGTGGCGGCTTCCTGATAGGATTTATATTGGTCCTGCTGTGCGGCGCTTGGCTGATCTTTATAAACCCACAGAAACGCCAGTCGATACGCACTAGTCCGCACGCGAAAAGCCGGTCGCCACAACTTCTAATCAACAGGGCCGACTTGAACAACGAAGAAAAGAAGATATTGAGGCTTATACGCGGCAGAAACGGTACTATACTGCAGAGCAATGTTATACAAGAAAGCGGGTTTTCCAAAGTTAAGATTACCCGTATTCTTAACAGACTAGAAGCCAAAGGCGCGATAGAACGGCGCAGGATGGGGATGTCCAACCTGGTGATATTAAAACAACGGTAAGCATTAAAAACTGTTCACGAAACTAGTTTCAAGTAGGTTAAATAAGTCGTTTCATTCAAAATATCTTTGTGATTGAAATGAAAAATGACATCTCACCCGTCATGATTCCGGCCGTGGCCGGTCCGAACGAGAGCGCAATCTTAAGATGTGGCCTTCGACCGACTAATGCGAAAAGTGCAGATAAATCTTCCGTATGGAAATACGAAGAACACGGCCGGAAAGCAAGCAAGAACTTGCAAGGCAGACTCAAAACCGAAATGTTGACCGCGTTTGGCTTGGACGAAATGATGGCTAAGGAAACCCTGAGCAAAGCCCCAGTCGTTCACCGATTAGAAAAATCCGGGGTATGCGAATCCCCGGAGCGCGGCCGATACATATCTGTTGCGGCAGATTACCCCACTCCCGCCCCGCATAAGGGGCGGTTTAACGCTCAACGGCTCCGACCGTTAAAAAACGATATAATTATAAAGAGGGGGGCCCTTAATCTTTATGGCTTTTACGGATGAGCTGGTATTTTACCTTTTCACGCTAGCTTTCTCCGGATTACTGTTAGCGTACTTTATGACCGACGCGTACTTGGACTATAGAAAAGGCAAGATGGAGATAAAGAAGAGGTTAGAAAGCCTATCGCTACCACTCCTTCTTCTAGGCGGTTACCTTCTAGTGATAGGCGTAGTTTCACAGTTCACCTGGTTCTTGCCAGGAGCCTACGATATACTGTTTTTTGACCCGATAGTAGCCTTCGGACTGATTCTGATAGCCTTCTCATTATCAGCAAGATACGACGTAGCGTCCAAGTACGTCGGGTTCATGGCGCTACTTTTCGGTATAATGACCGTCCTTTATGGTGTATTCGGTTACAATATCGGGCTCACAAAAGAACCGCTAGAGTTCCTTGCACTTTTCGTATTATTCGGCGCATCCGGCATAATGACGTTTCCGGCTACCCTGATAATAGATAATTTTCCACGCACAAAATCGGCTATGCCAAAATACTGGCATTTTTTCCTGGCAGTGTTGTGGCTGCTCCTTATCTTTGCCGGTGCCGCCGCTTTTACCATAGCCGTAGGCGCACTTCCGGCTCATCTGGCCAACCCGCCTTGAACTGACATAGACCAGTTATCTTTTTAGTCTTAATGTGTAGTAAGAGAATAATCCTACTTTTCTTTAAATAGTATCCGTCGCTTGAATTATTGGAGGCGACGAATATGGGATTTGAATTTAGGTGTAGGGACATAGGAATGGAGTGCTCGTTTGAGGCACGACACGCAGATAAGAAAGGGCTCCTGCAGGAGATAGAGAAGCACGCTAGAGAGGCGCACCAGATGGAGCGCATTCCAGACGACCTGCGCAAGAAGATAGACCGGGCAGTGAGAAAAACAAAGTAAGGTCTTCGTTCGCAACGCACGCTTTTCTTTTTAATGTGCGTTGCCAGATATTATTATCCACGGAAAACGTTCAAAAATACATCGTTGCCGGACGATCTGGATGAATCCGAACTCGGATAAAAACCGTCTAAATTACGCGTTCTAAAGGAGGAAACGTCCTGCAAAGATGACACCCCACAGCAGTATAGGATATACTATCATTCTCTCCATGCCGCCCGGGCCAAGACCCAGATATACTCCGGCCAAAAACAGCACCGTCGCCGTCAGGCTCGTAACGCCAAGTACTATCGAAGGATACCTTATCGGTGTTTTTTGCGTCGCACCGAAGTAGATTGCAGCTACGGCTCCAAACAGGAACACGGCCGCGGAAAACAGCCCATGTATTATTCCAAAGCTCTCATTGAATATGCCGACACCTATCGCAGATATGCCGGCTATGAATACCAATGCAGGGAATATGGTGAGTTTCAATCCGCGGTGCAGGAGATACGCGCCAATCGCCAGCAGCACTCCAAGTAGCACTATAGATGGATCGAAGATGACGGCCGTATTTCCTACGCCGAGATCGCTTATGTAATTATTAGAAACGCTGTATCCGGGGTAGACTGCCTCGGCCACGATCATCGCAATTATGAAATATATTATGCCGAGCCCGATAAGAAGGCCAGCAGTCTTTAGATTAGAAGCCTCTTTTTTCATAATGGATATCGGCAAGCTTTACATTTAACCTTTTGTGGGGGTGGCAGACGGCATCTGATTTATTAATCCCGGAGTAGAGATATTAGTATGGATAAGACGGTAATAAAGAGGATAATCGAGGAAGACCCGTTTCTAAAGTATGTGGGCGTAAAGGTGCTTTCGCTTAAGGAGGGCTACTGCAAAATAAGCGTTGGCTTCAGGAAAGAATTGACCCGGCTAGGCGACATGATGAATGGGGGCGCGATAGCCACGCTAGCCGATTCCGCAGGAGGATGCGCCGTGCTTACCCTCAATGACAGGAGCAACCAAGTCACCGTACAGCTAGACACGTCGTTCTTACGGACTATAAAAACTGGTCCGGTGGTTGCTGAAGCCAGTGTGACTCGGAAAGGAAAGGTTCTGTCCTTTGCGGACGTCAAGATATTCGACGGCGATAAACAACTATGTGCTGCAGCCAAAGGCATCTGGTTCGTTTTCGGCGACATCGGCAGATGAGAATAGTTAAATAATACCGGCGTATCACCATATAATGGACAAGTCCTTTTCTGAATCTATAGAGATTCTTAAGACGCTATATGATTTTTCAGCGGAAGACATGCAGATACTTGAAAGGGTCGATGCCGCGGCCTCGGAGCTTGTCCCATCAGAGATAGACCATTATCTTAAGAGAGAACTCAATACAGATGCACCTAGGATAGCGAAGAAACACGGTATTCTTGGCCTGCCGATAGATAAAAAGTATGGTGGGCTAGGCGCAAATCCGCTCGTTGGCGTGCTGGCGGGCGAAAGATTCGGACAGGTCGGTCTTGGCTTTTCCACTTTTTTTGGCGCCAATGTCATGCTCGGCCAGATGTCCGTTCAGATGTGGGGAAGCGACGAGCAGAAGGAACGCTACCTTAGACGCGCCGCAGCCGGTGACATAATAATGGCTTTCGGCTTAACCGAGCCTGAAGCGGGCAGCGACCCGATGTCGTTGAAGACGAATTATGAGAAAAAAGGAAATAAATTCGTCATAAACGGGTCTAAATATTTCATATCTAATGGCGGGATAGCCGATGCACTGATAGTCTTTGCCAGGTCGAAAGACAAACCAGACGAGATATCCGCTTTCCTCGTTGATACGGATACGAAAGGCTTCGGAGTAGAAATGGACCTTACGGAAAAAATAGGGCTATTTACCTCTAACACCGCCATGCTGAGCTTTCAGGACATGGAAGTACCGGAGGAAAATGTGCTTGGGACGCTTGGGAACGGCATGTACGTAGCATACTCATCCATACTCAATGGCAGGATGGGTGTAGCTTCCGCCTGTACCGGTGTGATAAGAGATTGCCTTAATGCTTCGGTTGACAGGGCAAGGGAGCGCGTCCAATTCGGCAAGGAGATAGGCAAGCACCAGCTTATACAGGAGCACATAGCGGAGATGGCGCTGAACTTGGAAAGGACAAGGTGGCCGACTTACATAACCGCCCTTAGAGCGATAGAATACGGTAAAAACCCATCTGCTGAGCTCGTGAGAGAACTAGACCAGAGAAGCGCGATAGCGAAAAGAATAGCTTCCAGAGCTGTCTGGGAATCTGCAGACCACGCTGTACAGGTGTTCGGCGGCTTTGGTTACTCGCTGCTATCGCCGGTAGGCAGGCACTATTGTGATGCGAGAGTCACCAGGATATTCGAAGGCACCGACGAGATAATGGAGCTCAAGATAGCAGAGCATATCCTAGGAAAAGGCTTCCGGGCGTTCTAAACTATGAAAATAGATTTAAACGGCTCCTTTGATCTCGGTGTCGGCTTATCCAAAAGTTTCGCTTTTCTAACGGATCCTAGAAAATTGAGTACATGCGTTGCAGACCTAAAACAGACTAAAATAACTGGTGACCATACATTTGAGACCGTCTTGGGAGTCAAGATAGGCCCAGTAAATGGCAATTTCAACGCAAGGTGCGACATAGAGCCATCGCCACCGGACACCGTTTCGATAAATATAGAGGGAGCCGGTACGGCGAGCACGATGCACCTAGTGCTTTCGCTCAAGCTCGGCAAGAAGACTGAAAAACTAACCAGCGTAGTTTGGGAGGCAACTGCCGACATAACGGGTCTTGTAAGTGGACTTGGAGAAACGGTCCTGAGACAGCTGAGTAAATCGAGAATAGAAGAAATAATCGGCGCCTTGAAGAAGAGTATAACCACACAGTGACGAGTAGTTCTCTGCGGAAAACGAGGCAACTAAACTCTTTCCACTACTATTGCAAAGCCCTGGCCACCGCCGACACAGAGTGTAGCTACGCCTATTTTTTTCTTTTCGGCTTGCAGCGTTCTTGCCAGCGTCCCGACTATTCTTGCGCCGGTAGCTCCTAATGGGTGGCCTATCGATATACCACCCCCGTGCACGTTTACCCTGTCTGGTTGCAGCCCAAGTTCCCTTATAGCATAAAGAACCACTACGGCGAAGGCTTCGTTTATCTCCCAGTAGTCAACATCGTCTATCTTCAGCCCCGCTTTCTCGAGCGCTTTTTTGCTGGCAGGGACGGGCCCTTTTCCCATAACTTCGGGCTCCACGCCCACCCACGAGACAGACCGTATCTTTGCGAGGGGTTTTAACCCATATTTATGCACGGCTTCTTCGGAAGCCAGCATCGTAAGAGATGCACCGGCATTGAGCGGGGACGAGTTGCCTACCGTTATCACGCCGCCGGGTTTAAACGCGGCCGGCAAGGCCCTTATCTGGTCCAAAGTAGTGTCGCCCCTAACACTTTGGTCGGTGTCAATTACGGTTTTTTGTCCGTTGTATTCTACTTCCATTGGTAGTATCTCCTTCCTCAGCCACCCAGAAGCCTGTGCTTTCGAAGCGCGCAAATGGCTGTTCAGCGAAAATTCGTCCATGCTGTCTTTGGTTATGCCACTCTCTTCGGCCAATCTTTCCGCCGTAAGTCCCATATTGTAACCTATACTCATCTTGTACCGGGCATATTGTGGCATAGTCATGAGCTTGTAATTAGGAGTTATGAACGGATTGTCTCCTATGGGCACGTGCGTCATGTGCTCCATGCCTCCAGCCAAGACGATGTCCGAGTTTTTTGTCGCTATCTCCATAGCACCGATGGCCATGGCCATCATAGATGAGGAGCATGCCCGGTCTATGCCGGCTGCGGGCACCTCTACCGGTAAACCGGCCAGCAATACGGGGTGCCTCCCGCCGTAAAGCCAGTTTTCTCCAGCCTGAAAAGCGCAGCCCGTTAGAACGTCTCCTACGTCTTTAGGGTCAGCTTTCGTTCGTCTCAGGGAATCTCTTATTAGCATCGATAACGCTTCGTCCATCCTTAGAGAATTGAAGACGTCCCTTTCCGGTTCTTTGGGCCTCGATCTAGAAAATGCCGTCCTAACATAGTCGACAAGATAAACGTCCATATTATTTCCCTTTGAATTCTGGTTTTCTCTTCTGAAGAAAAGAGGACAGGCCCTCTTTAAGGTCATCGGTGTTGAAGAGGAGACCGAACGCGGAGGATTCGACTTCGAGTCCGGCTTCCAAAGGCGTTTCGAACCCCTTATTTATCAGCACCTTTGATAGCGCGACGGCGATCGGCGCCACTGTGGACGCGATCTCCTTCGCGTAACTAAGCGCTCCCGAAGCAAAATCGGCATCGAACAACTTTGAGACTATTCTGAGATCGAAAGCTTCCTTGCCAGTTATTCTTTCTCCTGTCAATACGAGCCTAGATCCTACTGACACCCCTGCAAGTTTGGATATTCGCTGCGAGCCCCCCCAAGCGGGAAGAAGGCCGTGTGTTATCTCTGGGAAGCCCAAAACCGCTGCACTAGTAGAGATGCGTATGTCACACGCCAGCGCCAGCTCAAAACCTCCTCCTAAAGCATAGCCTTCTATCGCCGCTATTGTTATCTTGGGTATCTCAGAAAACTTGGCGAAGGTCTTTTGGCCTTTTTTGGAGAATTCGACGAATTGGAGGTCGTTCGCGAAATATGTCGATAAGTCCGCGCCGGCAGAAAGTACTCCGCCCTCACCCCTTACAACGACGACGTTTACTTCGGCATCGCTCCACAGAGCCATTATGGCGCGATCCAGCTCTTCAAGAACTTCGTCGTTTATCAGATTAAGTCTGGGCCTGTTCAAGGACAGGATCGCCACCTTTCCGCCTGGCTTTTGAATCGTTACGTTTTTGAACTCTGCTGGCTTAGTAGGCTGTACGGCGGCATTGGGCACCGTCTTTTTGGCGGATAGTCTACTCTCAACCGCTTCCCGCATCTTGCCTTGTTTTATGCTATCTGCCGGCTCAAAAATCTTGCAGTCAAATTGCTTTGCCAACGCGTCCAATTTGTCCTTTACGTCGCCGTTCGCCAGGTTTTTCGCGACCGATATAGGCCCGAAAGGCCTGTTCATTCCCAGTTTCACGGCGGTTTCTATGTCATCCGGTGAGGCTATCCCGGCTTCTATTAGTTTTACGGCTTCGTTTATCTCGAGGGCGAATATGTCCAGTAGCGCGACCTTGTCCGTAGGTTTCGCCGAATCGATTATTTTAGGCCTTCCAGCGCCCCAGTCATAAAATCCCTTTCCGGTTTTTTTGCCCAGCAGGTTGTTTTTGACGAGGTCCGAGTAGACCTTAGCCTTCCCGAAATCCGGCGATATTTCCTTGGCGTAATAGAGCAAGGAGCTATTTACGACGTCGACTCCGACGAAATCGAATAGTTCGTACGGACCCATCGGGAGACCCTGAGACCTTATGAAAGAATCTACTTCCTCAGGTTTTGCTACCTTCTTGTCTATGAGGAGCCCGAAAAACAGCATCTCTGGTGCGTTTATCCTGTTCACGATGAATCCTGCGGTATCCTTGTTCACCCCGATAGGCGTCTTTCCCAAGTTTTTTATGAGCCCAAGAATGTCGTTGAACACGGCATCACTAGTCTTTTCGCCCCTCACTATCTCCACGAGCTTCATCAGTACTGGTGGATTAAAGAAGTGCGTCCCTACGACTCTCTCGGGGTTCTTAATGTCCTTAGCGATGTCGGTTATTCTTATATTGGATGTATTGGAACACAGCACGGTGTCGTTTCTTGTTACCTGTGCAAGCTGTTTGAATATCTTAACCTTCAAGTCGATGTTCTCAGGCACCGCTTCTACCACGACGTCCGCGTCTTTCGCACCAGTCGTCACGTCCGTATACGTGGTTATCCTTTTCAGGGAATCCTTGGCGTGCTGTGCCGTTATTATGCCCTTTTTGGACAGCTTGTCGAGACTGTCTGAGATGTTGGATAGTGCTGCCTTCAGCACATCCGGCTTTATATCGATTAGGCTAACGGGAAAGCCGGCAAGAGAGAACACTTCAGCTATTCCATGCCCCATCTCACCCGCACCTACGATAGCTATCTTTTTTATGTCCATCAACGAAAGAGGAAGTATTTATCCAGCGCGCTTTAGCAGCGCAACGAGCTTCTGTGCGGAACCTAAATCTCCAGATACTTTCAGCTTACCAAATAGGAATGCTTTCACACCGTCGAGCTTACCGTTAAGTATGTCTTCAAGTACCTGATCCGCTGCTATGAACGCATCCTTTGCATCGCTTGCTTCTCCGTTCTTGAGGGTTATCGACCCGTCATCATTGAACTCTATATAGAACGCCGCAGCATCCGAAGGCTTGAAGGCGAATTTCATCCCATTCCATGCCTTTCCGTCTGTTTTAAGTTCGGCCTTAGCGTTGAACCGGTCAGTCAAAGCCTTCATCGCATTGTACGATGTCATAAATATTCTTGCTTCCGCTTATTAATAAACCTATTCACGTCTGCGTCTTATCCTTGCTAGCCGGTTGTAAACGACTGCGAAGTTCTTTCTTATCAGCTTTGCCGATGCTGGTCTTAGGTATCGAGTCTATGAATATTATCTTGTCCGGCAGCCACCATTTCTGTATGCGCCTGCTATTGACGAACTTTTGCATGAATGTAAGGATATCACTTTCCGTGACGTCGCCTTTTTTGACTATGAATGCCACTGGCCGTTCTCCCCATTTTGCGCTCGGCGCCCCTACTACGGCTACATCTGCTACTTTTTCGTGCTGGCTTATAAGGTCTTCGAGTATAAGGGTCGGTATGAATTCGCCGCCAGTCTTTACTGCGTCTTTTTCTCTGTCCACTACGTGCAGATAACCGTACTTGTCGAAGAAGCCAAGGTCCTCCGTATGCAGCCAACCGCCGCGCCACAGCTCTGCACTTTTCTCCGGGTCGTTGTAGTATTCTTTTGTTAGCCACGGAGCCCTAGCGACGATCTCGCCTAAGCTTTTTTCGTCTCTCGGCACGTCTTTCATGTTTTTGTCGACTACCCTTATATTTACCATCGGAACGGGTAGTCCTGCGCTTAGGAGGAGCTCTTCCCGCTCTTTATCTGGCAGTGCTGCAGCGGAATCGTTGAGTGTGGCTATGGACAAGACCGGACCGGTTTCTGAAAGGCCGTACCCACCTATCGCTTTTATCCCGAGTTCCTTCGCCCGCAGTGCAAGGCCGGTTGAAAGGGCGGAGCCACCAATGATGACTTTCCAGTTCTTCAGATAATCTCGGTACTCTTCTATCTTCGGCGAACTGAGAATCATGTTCAGAACAGTAGGCACCATCGTAGAAAACGTCACCTTTTCATTTTTTATGAGTTCCAGCAGTACATCGACATCATATCTACCAGCGAGTATGTATTTGTTGCCTGAGAGCAGGCCGGCGTAAGGCATACCCCATTGGTGGACGTGGAAAAGCGGTACGACGGAAAGGAAAACGTCCTTATCGGTTAGGTTAAGCGGAGGAGAATGCACAGCCTGTGAGACTACTAATGCATGCGTGACCAAATCCTTGTGTGTGAATGTAACGCCTTTCGGCAGACCGGTCGTAGCAGACGTGTAGAATATCGTGGCCCGCGTGTCTTCCTCGAGCTCTGGTGGCTCATAGTTCGTTTTAGCGACTAGGTCATCATAGTTGTAAAAAGGGCTCAGGGTCGTTTCCAATTTTCCATGGTCCTCTTTATATATTATCCAGCCTTTTATGAAGTCGAACAGCGCCTTATTCTGCTCGAGTAGCGGCACGAATTCATCGCGAACTAGCACGTACTTGTCCCCAGCGTGGTTCATGGTATAATATATGAGTTCCTGCGGATACCGGATATTAACCATGTGGAGAACGGCGCCCATCATGGGCACTGCGAAGTACGCTTCCATGTATCGGTTCGTGTCCCAGTCTAGTATGGATATGACATCTCCTTTCTTGACACCAATCCTCTCCAAGCCGGCGGCGAATGACTTGACTCGTTCGAAGAAGGTCTTGAATGTGTACTTTTCTTTATCAGCGTATAGTATTTCTCTATCTGGAAAATTACGCGCCGTGTTCACGAAAAGATTTTTGAGGGTAAGTTTGGAGTCGTAATATCCATCCATATCGATTTATGTAATCACGATTATATAAGTATTCAAAATGGCAGGGGCCGCGGACGGCGCTGTCGTTTTACGCAACACGAGCGATGTCGGCTGCTAAACCCTACCAAGTGCGCTGATAGTTTATGAAGACCCTAAATTTGCATCCCACGATGCTGTAGGCACTGGTAGGCATTTAAAGAGAAAAACGCATACTTTTTAATCCACATGGAAGACGGCATAAGAACGGCGTTCGTACCAGAAAAGAAATACGATATAAAATACGCCTATAGGGTTCTAACACTCCTTGCTATTCTGGCAGCGTTTGTGATGTATGTCGATATAATGCTTACGCCATCGCTACCGGCTATCGGCGAGCAATACAACGTAGACAGCACTACTGCCAGTCTCATAATATCGCTTTATCTGGTCTTTGGCACTGCCATAATGCCAGTGATTGGCAAACTGGGCGACATTTACGGCAAGAAAAGACTCCTGATTTACGTGCTGATAGCGTATTCTGTAATGGTTGGAATAACTTCATTTACGTCAAATTTTACGGCTCTACTCGTGTCTAGGACCTTCCAGGGGATAGGTCTTAGCATCTTTCCGCTTGCATTCAGCATAGTAAGAGAAGAATTCCCCAAAGAGTTGGTGCCGCGCGCACAGGGTCTTCTTGCAGGGATGTTCGGAGGAGGCATTGCATTGGGCCTCCCTCTTGGAGCGTATATCGCGAATTCTTATGGCTGGCAGGCAAACTACCACATCGCGCTGCCGTTCATAGTCGCACTTACCGTGTTGATATTCTTCGTTGCACGAGAATCATTCTTTAGAAACCCCGATACGAAACTAGATTATCTTGGGGCGGCGTGGCTCGGAGCAGCCCTGTCTATGGTCGTTCTAGGAATATCAGAGGGACCAAACTGGGGCTGGACGTCGCTTTGGACCGTATTTCTCATAGCCGGCGGCGCTTTACTGCTGATACCCCTTGCACTAATAGAAAAACGCGTCCGTGCGCCTATTCTCGATACGAATTTACTGAGTATACGGAACGTCATGATAGCCAATATACTGGCGATCGTCGCGAGCGTATCGATGTATCTGACGTTCCTGTCGATTTCCTACAAATTAGAATATCCGCAGCCTGCAGGCTTTGGTTTCGATATCTTCACTACCGGCTTGTACTTAGTACCTCTTGCCGTATCGATGATTGCGGTCGGATATCCTGTAGGCGTGCTGATATCAAAATATGGAGTCAAAAGATTCCTGTTCATAGGCGCTGCGATAGCAAGCTTCGGCTTTTTTCTTCTTTCGACAGCAACCACGGCGACCCAGATTGCAGTTTATCTCGTGGTCGCTTCATTGGGACTTGGCACGATAATGGTCGCGTCTCAGAATCTGCTTGTGCTATCGGTAGAAGCGCACAAAATGGGGCTCGCCACGTCCATAAACAGCGTCTTTAGGAACTTGGGCGCGTCTTTGGGCGCGCCGATAGCTGGCTCGTTCATTTCGACTTTCACAGCCGTCTACATAATAGGAGGGCACTCTTTAGTACTCCCGTCTGCTACCGCTTTTCAATATGATTATTATGGCGGAGTGATAGGCTTTATAGCCGTATTTCTGATATCCTTCTTCGCACATGAAGTAATAAAACCGGGTACCCGCGCTGAGAAACCGATGCGCGTTACGAAAAATACGTAAATGCGTCTATCAACATCCGATTTATGCGTTGCGAACTCCGAAACCACTATAGTACCTTTGTAAATCTTGGCTTTTTTGCTTAATGCGCTCTGAGAGCATTAAGTATTACCGTTACGTCGAGGCCTTCTTGTATGATTGCTCCAATAGCAGGAGGAATCACGCCGAAGCTGGCAATACACATAAGCAACACGCTTACGCCGATTCCTATATAGATACTCTGTTTGGCGATTTTAAGCATGCGCTTCCCGATGGCCATGACGTCCGCCACTTTAGTTACGTCATCGACGAGCAGGACCACATCGGCAGCCTCGGCGGTTATACCTGTGCCGTGCGCACCCATAGCGACACCGACCGTAGCTGTAGCTAGGGCGGGCGCGTCGTTTATGCCGTCCCCGACCATTACCGTATCCCCGACGTTTTTAGTCGCAGTCTTTATTATTTTTACCTTCTCTTCCGGTAGCAGGTTCGCTTCAAAGCGCGGTATCCCTGCCTGGCCGGATATGGTTTTAGCGTTTGTGGGCGTGTCACCAGTCAGCATCACCACTTCCTCCACCCCCATGTCTTTGAATTTTTGCATGGTAGCTTCGACACCGGGTCTTATCTGGTCCGTAAGTATTATTATCCCAGCCGGTCTGCCGTCAACATTTATAAACAAGCTCAATTTGCCCTCCGTACCTGCCTTT
>JAKATQ010000052.1 GCA_021818665.1 Nanobdellota archaeon
CGATCTCGATCCAGCCGAGTCTTAAGCCTGGCGATAATATCTTGCTGAATGTGGAGGTATATATCACTCTGCCCTGCGTATCGAGGGATTTTAGCGCGGCCGGAGATGCTTCGCCGAAGGAAATAAACCCATAAGCATCGTCTTCGAGCACAAAGATATCATATTTGTTTGCAATCTCTATCAGCCGCTTCCTCTTTTCCGAGCTCATAGTTATTCCACCAGGATTCTGTGCACACGGGATCGTGTATATTAGTTTTATTTTATGTCCTTTTTTTATCGTGGATTTTATCTCATTCTCAAGATCGTCAAGATTCATCCCGTCATCGTCTAGTTTTATACCATGCAAACTCGGCTGTCTAAGACGCATAGCGTTCAATGCGGCGACATACGTAGGAGCTTCGACTATAACGTGATCTCCTCTGTCTATCAATAAGTACGACAGCATGTAAAGCGCCTCCTGGCTACCTGTAGACACCAAAATGTTGCTCTCGTCTACGCCGTTTATTCCGCGCTCGGAAACGAATTTCGCCAGCTCCTTTCTCAGATCTATCATGCCAGGGGTAGCACCGTATTGGAAAGCCTGAGAAAAGTCTGCATAACTCATGTTGGTTATTATGTCTTTAACTTCATTGTCGGGGAACGTGCTCGGGTCTGGCAGACCGCCAGCAAAACTTATTATGTGTTTGCCCTCGATTAATTTGAGGGCGTCTCTGACATCAGATGTTCTCAGATTCTTTGTTTCTTTAGACCAGAACTTGTCTGGCTTCGAAGCGTCACTGGAATCGCTTTCAGTATTATATTTAATTTTCACCATTTGTGTAGATCCGCGGATTAAGACACTAGGCTTCGACAATCCGCAATAATAAAAAGACGGCTTAAGATTTAAAGACTTCTAAATCGTGAGAATCCTGACTGGTTAAATGGTGCTTTGATATCATAAACCAAATAGACGGTACTTTTCAGCGTTCGCGTTCGTTCTTTACGCATTTCTCCCGGTATCTCTCGAGTTCCTTGCCTAAGTACAAGAGCCAAGATGTATCGTCTTTGATGTTCCTCGCGTCTGATCGGCCGTCTAGGGGGTCTATGAGTTTTATTTCCAGTCTGTCATTGACGATGATGTTTCCCTTGTTAAGGTCGCCGTGTCCGATGCCGTTTGAATGGAGTCTTTCGATTATCTCG
This sequence comes from Nanobdellota archaeon, assembly GCA_021818665.1. Taxonomy (GTDB): domain Archaea; phylum Nanobdellota; class Nanobdellia; order Parvarchaeales; family Parvarchaeaceae; genus Parvarchaeum. Next base: position 1,180 of record JAKATQ010000052.1, read on the forward strand.
TTTATCTGCCGCTCTACTTCCAGCGTATCAATCGGATTTATCCTTTTGCGTCGAAGGAGCGTATCCAAGTCCGTTCCTTTGACCTGGGACATTATATAGCCGTCTATCTTTTTGCTATCTCCTACGACCAGGGCGATCGGGCGTGACACCGCATTATTGTCTATGTTGTAGAGTCTCCTTAAGAGGTCAAATTGGCCCTCCGGCGTATGCCATGGCTTGTAAGCATGAAAGCGCTTATACTGTAAATTCAGCGCTTTCAGGCTAGCTTTGTCCACGTTGTTCTTGTATACGTATGGAAATTCCTTCCCGCCTATCACCAATGTGCGAAAGGGGGAGATGCCTATAAGATACGGCCTAAGCCATTCCCAGCTCTCCGATCTGTTAGTACGCCGTCTTAACGCCTCGTACAGGTCATCCACCTTCAGCATCGTGCGCGATACGAGCGCTCTAAGTCGGGGGGGCGAAATCAACAGTATCTTCTGTACTAGATTCAAGATGAGCGGATTTCTTCTCTGTGGCTCGATAGGTCGCTCCATACAAAAGGCTGGCGCCGCCGCTTTTTATAACTTATATGTATGATGTCCGCCACGTTCGCAGCTAACGCCTTAGTTTAAAATATATCGAGAGAAGGCCTCGAACCTTTTTCGACATGGAAAGCCGGTTCCTGTCCTTTACTAGGCGATTTATCGCATCCACATCTTCACTCGCTAGCCTCCAGCTAGAAGCGGCTATGTTCTCGAGCATGTGGGCCGGGTTGTTCGCCTTAGGTATAGCTATGACGGGCCCTTTTCCTAACAGCCAATTTAGGGCAGTTTGCACTGCTGTTTTTTTGTACTTTTGTGCTATAGAAGAGAGCTCCGAGCTTAGATTTCTGTACCTGCCGCTGAATAGCGCCCCGCGGGCTAACGGAGAATAAGCTATCAGTGTTATGCCGGTCTTATGGCAGAATGGCAACAGCTCTTTTTCTGCGTCTCTTACCAGCAGGCTGTATTCTACCTGGTTTGAAACTATAGTATATTTTGACATCGCTTTTTGAGCGGCGATGAGTTCTTCCATGGAAAAGTTGCTTACTCCTATGTAACGTATCTTACCCATGTCCACAAGCTTTTCCATTGCCGACATCGTTTCGGATATCGGTATTGCCGGGTTCGGCCAGTGCAACTGATACAGTCCTATCTGGCTTATACCCAACTTTGATAGGCTCTGCTCGCATGATTTAATAACGTCATTATAATGGAAGTGAGTGGGCCAGACTTTCGTCGCGACGAAGACGTCTTTGTAACCTCTTATAGCCTCTCCGACAAGCTCTTCGGTACCGTAGACTTCAGCGGTGTCTACAAAATTTATGCCGTTATCTAGACCGACTCGTATGGCTTTTAGCGCGTCATCGGTGCGGGTATTCAACTGCCACGTCCCGATGCCTATTTCGGACAGTTTCACTTCGGTCTTGCCCAGAGCTTTATAGAACATTATCCATCCTATTTATTGGTGCATGCACTATCTTTACGGCTTATATTTCTTACGGTTTTCTTCAGCCAGCCGGCACGAATGGGATGGGCCATTGGCACCCAAAAAAGCAATCGGCAAACCGTGCCTTTGCGCCTTTTTTCTACCATAATAATAATTATAAGATCGGCATTTATTTATAAATAGCCCATAACTTGCGGTGTAAATCGGCTTAAAACGTACTTGAAAAGGCGCGGAGCATTCAGTATAAAAATACAAAAAGTTTATATGCAAGTTCTCTTCATATAAAAGTGTGGAGGAAGAAGGATATGGACGCATTCGTTATCACGGCGGCGGTGGTATTGTACTTTGTAATACTATTCGCATTTATCCTGAGAAATAACTGGCTGGCTGCTAGGGCTTAAGACGTGTAAAGGGCTCGGAAATGGGTCTAATCGTCGTACAGGTGTCTATTTTATCCTGAAAATCACCTTGCCTAACACTCTATCGATACTTACGGGTCCGAAGTGACGACTATCTACGCTGTGTTTCTTATTGTCTCCTTCGACGAAGTATCCCTTCCTGCCAGAGGTTTTTGTTATCCTTTTTATAAATATGGCTTCGCCCACGGGGCTTTTCAATACCACTATATCGCCTTTTTTCGGTGTCGAAAGCAGGTATGACAAGCGGTTTAACACAACATAGTCACCGTTGTGCAAAGATGGTTCCATACTGTCGCCCTCTACCCTGAACAATGATACTGGAAATCGCATATTTATAATTATGATACGAAGCATAGGATTTAAAAGTTAAATACTATCTTGCCGTCCATAAGAGCATGGTAGACAAGATAAGGTGTTCCCACATTCTCGTCAAGAACGAAGCGACGGCCAGAGAAGTACTGGAAAAGCTAAACCGAGGTGAGAGCTTTTCTAAGCTAGCAGGGGAATATTCTATAGATGGCTCAAGAAGACGCGGTGGCGATCTTGGCTTATTCGGCAGGGGCATCATGGTAAAAGAGTTCGAAAGGGCTGCGTTCGGTCTCCAGCGCGGACAGGTATCGGGCGTAGTAAAAACGCAGTTTGGCTATCACATAATAAAAAGGACCGAATAATCAGGGCAGGAATTCGGGCCCCAGCTCGCGAAGGATATCTTTATTCTTATCAAAATACTCGTGTGCCGGTTTTAATCGCTTTATAAGTATGTCCGCTATGGACGCTTTAAGGTCGGCCGGGTGGAGTTTCTTCTCTCTGAAAGCCGCTTCGAGCTCGGCGTACGAATTCAGCACAAGCCGGCCGCCGAACTTTTCCTGACGTTCTATAGTCATACTACTCTGTACGGGAAACACTAGGAATTGGGCCATTTGCAAGATGGGGTTCTCCTCGACCACGCCCTCCGGACAGTAAGCTCTTGCTATCTTCCGCCTTATCGACTCCTCGGAATCGTAGACTTTTATGTGGCTCTCCGGTATGGATGAACTCATCTTTGAACCTGGTCCCTGCAGACCAGCGACGAGCGGGGTCATTATTTCCACGCGTTTTCGGTAGCCGAGTTCCGGCAGGTACTCGCGAGCGAAGGCGAAGATGTGCCTTTGGTCGCGGCCCCCGAGCTGTATGTCGACTCCCAAGTATTCCTCGTCTAAGAGATCG
>JAKATQ010000053.1 GCA_021818665.1 Nanobdellota archaeon
AAGCACTTCGATGCCGAATACGCACGGGTTCGATCTTCTGAAGAGGTTTCCTTTTATGAAGATTATCTTAGAAGGGAGCCTCAAATCCGCCGTCTTGTTCGACATGTATTTTTTCTTGGCGTCCGCTGCGAATTCTTTGTAGCGCTCGAAAAGATCGTATATCGCCTTGCTCTGGATTATTTTGACGCCGTCTGCTTCCGCTAGCGTCTCCGTCTGCTTAGACACTTGTACGTTAAAACAAAGAAGTACTCCGCCGTTGAGACGCGCCGTAGTTATATCCGCTTTGGACGGCTCACCCAACCTAGTTTTTCCTATCTTTATTCCGTTTGAATCGCTTATCTTCTTTATCGCGTCCAGGCTGCCCAGCGAATCGGAGCAGACGACTACGCCTTCCGCTTTGTCATCGTTGTAGCCGCTGTTCGCTTTCTGTATATCTTCTAATATGCTTTCTTTTTCCTTGGCGCTACCGAACGCGGATATGGACGTACCTATCAGGACGCTGGGGTCCTGCAGCACCAGCCTTACGGGGGAAGTCGCATCGGCGGCTTTCACAGCTTCATATTTTCCGAAGTTCTCACGACTCTCCTCGAGCGGCATCAGCCTCATTATCGCCTTTATGCGGTTTTCCTTGGCGCCTTCTTTAGTCTGACCAAGCACGCGATCGCCCACCCTTATGGTGCCTGAGTATACTATCGCATCGTAGGCCTGTCCTATCCCTTTGACCGGTTTTTCCTCGAGTATCGCTGCCGTGTTGCCCTCCGATGCGCCCAGTGGGATGTATCTCTGGCTCAGGCCGATTATCATCACTATTAGGTCTTTTATGCCTATGTTGTTCACGGCCGAGACGGGCACTACCGATACCTCCTTCGTGAAGTCTTTCACTCTATCATATCTTTCGACGGTGAAACCATAGTTCGAGATTTCCGTGGCGACGTCATAAAGTTTCTTATCTAGGCCCTCCGAATAGGCACGGTTTTGCGCCCCGATAAAGTCGATGAATGACACGTCTTTCTTTGCTAAATACCCGTGCACTGTATCTATCTTTGTAAGGGCTATCAAGAAAGGCGTTTTATACGATTTCAGTATCTCTATGGACTCAAGAGTCTGCTTTTGGACGCCTTCCGTAACGTCTATCGTTAGTATCGCAAGGTCTGCTATAGACGCCCCGCGTTCTCTGAGGGTGATGAATGCTTCGTGGCCTGGAGAATCTATAAAGACTATACTGGGCGCCTTTATCTCTACCTTGAATCTTTTTAGCAGATCCGCCGCGATCTCGTTTATCCTGTCGGTCGGGACTTCCGTGACGCCTATGTTTTGGGTCAGGCCGCCGCTCTCTCTATAGGCGAAGAACGTGTCCCTTACAGCGTCCATTATGCTAGTCTTCCCGGCGTCGACGTGACCTAGGAACGCGCATATCGGTGATCTCATATCTGGCCTCTCTTAGTGTATCCGTACGGACTATACCATCCTACTTGTTTTGATAATATATAAAAGCCGAATATAAGTTTTTATTCGATGGCTACATTTTATGTCTATGAAAACCATAGATGAAAAAGCACCGGCCTTTAAGGCGATGGCATACACGCAGTACGGTCCGCGGCAAGTCAAGCTGAGTGATTACGAGGGCAGGTGGGTGCTACTTATGTTCTTCGTCACTGATTTCTCCGCCGTATGCCCTACGGAAACAATAGCGTTCAATTCTGAATATGAAAAGTTCAGTTCAAAGGGGGCCGAGATACTCGGCATAAGCGTCGATACGCTGGACGTCCACGAAAAATTCGTGGGCGAGAATCTGAACGCTACCCTCAACTTCCCACTAATATCCGACAAGAGCGGAGCAATTGCGAAGAAATACGGCGTATACAACAGCAAAAAGAAAACTGCGAGGCGGAGTCTTGTAATGGTAGACCCCGAAGGCAAGATAAAATACGTCGCCGTTTCCGACAACCGCGTAGGCAGGAGCACCAACGAGACCTACAGGGTGTTAAGGGCCCTGCAGAGTGGCGGTGCGTGCGCTGTAAACTGGGAGCCGAAGGACTGATCAAACATGACCGCAGAAGAGATGGTAGTTTTCATAAAACCAGACGGTTACATAAGAAGATACGTAGGGACGCGCGCTCTAAAGACTATACTGAACATCGGAGCGTCCGTGGAATACTTCGGCGAGGAACGACCGAGCAAGGATTTCATATCGCAGAAGCACTACGTGCACCTTAAGGGCAAATTCTTTTTCGACTGGCTAGTCGATATGACGACGTCCGCCCCCATACTTTTCATGCTATTGAAGGGAGACGCTGTGACTTCAAAAGTGCGAGGCGTGCTTGGTGCAACGATATCGGAGACGGCAGAACCACTGTCGATAAGGGGCAGATACGGCATAGGCGGAATAAACATAGCGCATGCTTCCGACAGTCCGGAAAACGCGGCCAATGAGGTAAAAATGTGGAGGCCGACGCTAAAAATCGAGCCCCGCAAAAACTACCGCGATAAGGCGATAGAATACATAAAGAGATACGAGAACTTCCCGATGGTTGACAATATACGATACAGAGAGATAGGCACGGAGCTCTCTCAAGGCGCAATAACCGAAGCGATGGCCAGTTCCCTCTTCCAGGAGCTGCTTAGGAAGGAAAGTGACGCGGACAATACCACACTGTCGCGTTTCAGTACGTTGCTAGTGGAAAATTTCACGATGCGTAAATGAAGTAGCTCGGCCTTAAAGGACTTCTAGGGAGCCTACTACTCTAAGGACGCGTATTGGCAGGTCTTTATTCACTAGTACCATCCTGTCGGTCGAATCGAAGCAAAAGTTCTTGTCACATTCGAAATCTGCCGTGTATTCTTCTTCGGATTCTTTTTTCACGTTCGAAAGCGTCGCCATTGGCGTCTGCCAGTTGCAGACAAGGCTGAGTCTTATGCCATCCCTTATCGGCTGCCTGTAAAGCTTGTTCACCCTGATCCTAAGTTTGCCAGATTTCACGTCCCTGAAGCTTTTGTCCTGCCTGAGCTCTACGCCTCTTGGCAGGTCCCACGGCCAGACGCCCTTTATCGCGACACCGACCCTGTCTCCCGCATCAGCGGACGGCACTTCCTCTTGGTTTATCTGTATCGAATTTATCGACACTTCCTTCGTAAACGGTGCCGGCGTGAGCATGCCGCTGCTGTGTACCGCTATCTTTCCGTTGGAAAGAGTGCCCACCGCTACTGACATCCCTCTGGATTCAAACGCGTGGTCTATTAGTATCTTGAACGGTTTCTTAGTCTTGTCCTCTTCATACATAAAATCAGCGAGCTTTGCCCTTATGTCGGCGATGTGTGTGTCATTGTTTATGTCGACGGCCATCACCTCGAATTTTTCGAGCCCCGTCCCCTTGAAAAGAGTCTGCAGATTGGTCCTAAGCTTTTCCTTGTCAGCCTCTGTGGAGATATCGCTTTTGGTTATACATACTATGCCCTGCTTTACGCCGACCGTATCGGCCAGTATCGCCAGTTCGCCGACCTGAAAATTTATGCCGACATCGGGGGACACGCACAGCACTATTCCGTCCGAGATACTTATCACCGACGCTATTAGCGTAGGGGCGTCCGTATCGCCCGGCGTGTCTATCAGAGTTATGCTCTTGCCGCCGTATTTGAACGAATAGAAAGACACGTCTTCTTCCGCCCCTTTCCTCTGCTGCAGTTTATTGACTAAGGTCGTCTTGCCGGATTTGTACGGCCCTATTACGCCTATCGAAAGCGAATTCATATTGCCTTTTCAAGATTAACGCTTAAATACTTTTTGTCTTGAACGTCCGCCATCCAGACCTTGGGGCGGGAATCTTCTTTCCCAGCGCATTATGGCCCAAAGCGCCAGAAGAAAAAAGACGGCCGCTGGCACGTAGAACGACCACAGTATAAATACTCCGAGCAAAGCGAACAGCAGGGCTAGGAGCACAAAAGACTTCATCAAAAGGAATCCTAAGAACCTTAGCCTGTGGGCATCTCTTGGCTTTAGTCCTACTGTTATGTCGAAGAACGAGAACCTGCCACATAGTGGGCACTTCATGTATCTCTTGCTAAAAAACCTGATCGAGGTGGCTGAAGCCATTGGGACAAACCTATAAGCGAAACTTCTCCTGCACTTTGGACAGGTCACCTTGGTTTCCATGCACGGTCTATTAGAAGTCTACTTCAGAGAAATCGTGGGCTAGAACTACTTCCGCTTTCAAGCCGAGTTTGGCTTTCAGTCCTGCTATCTCCGCAATCAGCGCT
>JAKATQ010000054.1 GCA_021818665.1 Nanobdellota archaeon
AGTTCGCAAATTCAAGCCCCAAGAGCAGCCACCTTCCCCCTGTAAAGTATATATCTCCAGTGAATCGTATGGGTAGAATATTGCTCCCGAGGAGCGATTTCTCCATCTTCTGGATTGTGTGCTCCATTACTGAGTCGTTACCTAAGCTATCAGAGTCGATACCAAAATAATTAAAGGCAAATATTTCGGAACCATCGAAACCCCCCTGGATTTCAGGTAATTCGGCGAACGGCTTTTTTTCGCTGTAGAGAACGCCATCATTTAAAAAATATTTTTTTATGAATCCAAGCGTTCCGCCCTTGTAATACCCTCTCTCTATCCTATCAATATCATCTATGCTCATGCTTATGGTACATTCTTCAGCTAATTTTTTAGCAAACTTGAATGAAGCGTGGATAGCCGCAACATCATAAAAATGCAACATGTCGATATCAATCTCCCACATGCTGGGGCATTCGGTAATGTAAATTTTTCCTAGATATTTGAGCATCGTTTCAATATTTGTATTTAGAAAATGCCTTTCATGTTCGTCAAGCCCTACATAGTCCTGTTTCTTTTGAAGTGACAGCAATATCAATGGGATTGAGTCGTACTGCATTAGCCAACTGTGTTTTACATTATTTTCAAGTGTGTCATCTATGGTGCTACTTTTGAAAAATCCGTGATCTGCACTACACCTTGAAGGCATATGATATTTGAGATTGAAGAACTCGGGTTCTTCATAATTTATAACCTCGAGTCTGCTTATGTTACCTAGGGACCTACCAACACTACCAATGTTAAAGTCTATTATCCTGCCCGCAGTTTCGAGAGCACGAGAAGCCAGGGCGGCATTTCTTCTGTGATCGAAATTGTAGTAAGCCAATAGCGAAATCGCCACCCACGAAGAATCCCTGTACCAATGCGGCTTATACCAACTATAGTCTTGAGCTGCAGGTATATATCCATTAGGTGCTGTCTCGTTGATAAGGTGTGATGCCGCGTTTGCTGCTATTTGTGTGTAGTCAAAATCTTTCGTGCCATCCTTTTTAACACGCGTGTTATTCAGATCAAGCGTACTCAAGTCTGCACCCCCCTTTGCGCTAAATATGCATACTGTGGCTAGTCGGGTTAATAAATATTACCGTTATCTTCGTAACGATCTATCAAGAGTTGAAAATCTAATAATCGAATCTAAAATAATTTAGAGTGCGAATTTAAATGTTGCCTCTGCAATTTCTATCTTAAAATCAATAACAACATCGGTGCGCCGAGTATGGTTTCTCACAAGAATATGGTACTTTCAGTGGTGGTAATCGGAACCCTCATGGCCTCGATAGACTCTACTATAGTATTGCTCGCATTTCCTGCCATGACCTCTGCCCTGCATTCCAGCATAGCCACAATCATATGGGTAATACTTATCTATATGATAGTTGTTGCGGTTTTTTCTACTCAATTTGGCAGGATAGGCGACATCTATGGTAGAAGCAGGATGTTCAATCTCGGTTTTGCAATATTCACAATAGCTTCGTTCCTGTGCGGGATAGCACCAACCGACGTAATGCTTATCGCCTTCAGGGCCGTGCAGGCGATAGGCGGAGCGCTGATATCCTCTAACAGCAGCGCAATAATTGCTGACACTTTTGAGAGGCGCAGGATAGGGAGAGCATACGGCTATACTTCGATGAGCTGGAACATAGGTGCGCTGCTCGGTATACTGCTAGGCGGAGTAATAACCACGTTTATTGGCTACAGGTACATATTCTTTATCAACGTGCCGATAGGCATTGTTGCGGTGTTTCTGGGACTTAAATACGTCAAGGACCCAAATATGACGAAGGACAAAGTGGATATGGCAGGCATGACCGCGCTTGGTGCAGCTATCGCACTTATCTCTTACGCCGGCATAAACTACGCCTCGATAGGTATTACAACTTTCAACATTGCCCTGCTGGTGCTCGGAGCTATTTCGGCTTTAATATTCCTTGTAATTGACAAGAAGGTAAAGATGCCCACGATAAACTTTTCCATGTTCTCAAACAGGATATTCAGGAACTCGCTCTTTGCCTCGTTCTTCCAGGGGTTAGGCTTCATGGGAGTTACATTCCTGCTTATAATGTACCTACAAGGGGTACGGGGATATACGCCTTTCTACGCCTCCCTGCTCCTTTTCCCTGGCTACATCGTGAGCGGAGTGCTTGCACCATATATGGGCAGGCTATCTGACAAATACGGCTCGAGGCCGATAGCAACTGCAGGCATATTCTTCATGATCGCTGGAGTTTTATACTATATACTGTTGCTTGGAGTTTCATCCCCGGCGTACTACATAATAATAGGTACTATAATAACGGGTTTTGGCGGGGCGATGTTTTGGCCTTCAAACAACAGCGCAGTAATGGCTAACGTGGCGGCAGAGCTTCGTGGAGCTGCATCTGGGACTTTGAGACTTTTCGGTAGCCTCGGTCTTATAGGCAGCTTCATAATAGCATTTGCCGCAGCAGCCTCTGCAATACCGAGATACCTCGCGTTTGAGATATTCGCAGGCACATCGAGGGTAATAGGAGGGATAAACAACAGTTTTGTAGTTGGAATGCATGCAGCGTTCATAGCCCTTCTGCTAATGCTCGTACTCGCCGGGATATTCTCATATATACGAGGGAGTGAAAGCAGGCGTACGCCAGGTGCATCAAACGTACGCGGTGTTAGTACCGAATCTGAGTGAAACTCGGGGTAGTAAACCAGCGCATAGTCTAAGAGAAGTGCAAACCACCCGCGCATTTGCTCGAATTAATATCCAAAAATACTGAAATTAATGTGCTTATGAGCGTAAGTTATAAATATTATAACAATACCACAGTAAAGCCGGGAGATGATACTATGACCACCAAATCTAAAATAGGGGCTATAATTGCAACGCCATTTATAGATCACGACATATCAGAAAATAAGAGAGAGGTCCCAGGAAATGTAAATGCAGGCAGACTGCTTACTGACACGTTGAACGCGTTCGGATCCAAATATGTAGATATTACGGCAACTTACGATCTTCGCCCCGGGGTAAATGGCGTTGTAATAGACGACGGAGTTACCGTCAAAGTGGTAAGACCGTATATTACTGAAGGTAGAGTAGATTTTGCACTAAGCAAAGCACTGGACAGCTTAAACATAGCAGTAAAGAAGATTAATGAAGAAGGAGAGTATGGCGAAATGGTAATAAAACACGTTGATTGTATAGTCGGAATCAAAAAATCAAGTGTGTACACGTTAGCCACCGTGCACCCCACGGGAAAAGACTTTGTTGACATTGCTAAGGTTGCAAAACGTACGTTCGAGATACTGAAAGATCTTGGGACAAAACCGGACACCGGGTCTGTAGTAAAGTACTATACATTTGCGGGTATGAGAATCGGCTTCGAAGTGAATACCACTGACGCACATTTGAGAAACGAAGCGGCGGAGATCGTCGAAAAGCTAAGCCTGGGTTCTAAGTTAAGAGTGCCTAGGAAAGAATAAGGTGCTGTGATGTCTTTTACAAAAGTAATAGGGACAAATGTAAAGCACGACAGCGGCGCCGTTATCCTGTTAAACGGAGCTGACAACTACAAACTTTGCCGTGAGCTAATATGTGCTGTTAGCGATAAAAAGATCGGTATAGATGATCTGACTTCTGTGGCGAACGCAGTAGGTCGTTATCTAGGAAATAAACCGTTCGAGGGCACGGAGGAAGGGGATGGTAGGGAGGTATTAGATGCAAAGGCAGGCGACATAACCTTCAAGCACGTCTGGGATGACTACGCCATTAAATATAGAATCACCACAGACAATAGTGGATACGGAGTAAAGGTCAGTATAATAATCGACAAAAAGATTTATGATGGTAAAAATGGATATTATATCGTTAGTGAAGACGAGAGAGACGCCATGAAAAGCAAGTTGGATGAGTACGCAAATGACCTAAAGTTTTTACTCAACACTAACCGTCTAGGGGTAACCTATGATAGGAATATGTAAACAGGTGATATGATGGTAGGAGTAAGCATTAGAAACGTACCAAAACCTAAGTGGATGGATATCGAAGAGGGAGATTGCGAAGCCGGATACCTTCGCGATATGGGACAGAAGGTGGTAGCAGAGCTGAACGGGCATGGATTGAGGGCCGAAGCAAAAGCGGAGAGGGACGATGTTTCGGGGGAGATGGTTAAGGATACGAGGCTGATAGAAGTGAACGGAATTTCG
>JAKATQ010000015.1 GCA_021818665.1 Nanobdellota archaeon
TTATAGTTTTTTATAATTATTATGTTGCGAAAAACGATTGTACGCGTTGTTAAAAGCAAGATTAATGAGGGAGTCGCGTCTATTCTAAAAGAATTAGACTTAAATCTAAGAATCAAGCCTAGATTTGAATATTCTTTTGAAGCACTCGTAAAATCATTTATTCTAAAAGAAACCAAACAAATTAAGTCAAATCGCGCACTTGCTAATTATATCCGGAATCGACAAGAAGATGCAATTTCTTTGGGTTTTCTTAAAGACGGAAACAACAATATAAAAACTCCGAATAGAAGGACCTTTGATTATTTTATACGAAACCATCTAGATGTACCGACTAAAGAGGTAATCGAGTTCGTTTCCACAACAATAAGAGAAACTGCAGAAAAGTTTGGGTTAGAATTAAAGATAGATAATGCTGAGAGGAATTCAAACAAATCAATAATTCTAACAAATTACCAGTATCAAAAAGAACAAAGATTAATGGAACTCGCGAATAAGGTAAAACAATTGGTTTCACCACATATCGGAATAAGAACAAAAGCAAACGCCAAGTACACAAAGAATGATATTTTAGACGTTTTGGTTCATGCGGCTATAGAGCATGCGTTTACGAACAGCGGGGCGCAGTCCTACAAAAATCTCATTGGTAAGGGCCCTGCGTCGAATACGATACTTTACAGGTTAAACAAAGAGAATTTAAAAGAAATACAAGAAGGATTTATAGCTGCTTGCGACAGGATGTTGAGAGAGGCACTAAAAAGAAAGGTATTGAAAGGGCGCAAGTTCGATGTCGCAATAGACACGACATTTTTACACTTCTACGGAAAGGAGCACCCGAATATGGTCTGGTCGAAAGAGGATCGCGGGACAAACAAGTACTTCGGTTTTATAACATTGGATATCGTTGAAGGCGGAAGCAGATTCGTAGTTTACGCTTTGCCAGTGTTCTCTGGCCAGAAACAAAGCGACCTGGTAAAAGAGCTAATCGACCATACGAAGAAATTCATAAGGATAAATAACCTTTACGCCGATCGAGGATTCGCCAACGCGGACATGTTCAGGCTCTTGGATGAAGAAAACGTGAATTATCTTATACCATTGCCAGACGATAGGGGAATCAAGGCGTTGATCAACACTGTAAAACCACCATTTGTAGTGAAGGATTATGTCAGGGGCGGTTACAAGATACCTTACGTTGTTTTAGTCGAAGGGACAAAAGGACTTATGAAATTGGCGACCAACAAGAAAATAGACCGTTCTGATATAGGTTTACTGAATAGGCTGCCGAAGATGTACAGTAAGCGTTGGGGTATCGAAACGGGTTATCGCGTCAAGAAAAAAGAAGGACTGGTAAGGACAACGTCAAGAAACTACAAAATAAGGTACTTTTACTTCATGTTCTCGGTTCTGCTTTACAATATCTGGATACTTACGTCCTTACTCGTAGCTTTGAACCTAGACGCAGACGATATAAAGAAGTGTATGATTACGTTCAAATTTTTATTAAAAAATCTATATAATTCACACCCTTCTTGATGCAACGGTCTAAATTTTAGATGAATCATCTAGAAAGTTTTATTTTAATCATCGTAATTTTTTACTAATTTAAACGATGTAACTAGTTGTTAAGCTACAACAATTAAATCCTTTGTATAATTGAATTAGAATAATAGTAAACTCTTAACTTCCTATAAGTAATTCGAAGTTACTTTGCCAACTACTGTGTCACAGTAAAAGCTTTTAAACGCGTCTTTCCTTAATAACCTCTGATAGCGTCCATAGGCCGACGGCAAATCCCGTTCCCATTTCGAACACGGAAGATAATCGTCGGTGCGTCTTATGAGTATTTCGTAACAGAGAGAAAGTAAGTTGATGCTATCACTTTTTTATACCGCCATCCCGGCAGTCGGTTACTTATATCCCGCGTCTTTCCCCTTTAAACGCGCCGATATAGCGCGAAGGTAACCGTGCGGGTGCAGCGTGCCTTTCATAATGTCATAAAAATGGGCGCAGTGGCCGTCCTCGACGTCGAAGCACGGGTGCGGGTTCATGTAAAGATACCTGTGCAGGTTTTCGTGTATTATGTTCTTGGCATTGATGGCCCATCTGCTGAGGAATATTTTGTCGTCGCTCTCTGAGTACAGCGTCGATATGCCGGACATAAAACCGCCGATCCTGTCGACTATTATATAATTGTGTGTCTTGCTGAGCCTCAGTACTCGTTCCACGTCGCCGTCAGACAGCCACGCGCAAAGCATGGCGCTCGCGGCTCCGTCGTCCTTTATCGGGTTGCCGTTGTTAGCGTCATTGTAAATGAAATAATTTCGAAAGTACTCCCGCCAGGCGTTCGACTTGTCGCCAGTTTTCATGATAGCCGCCGCCTTTTTTAGCTCAATGTCGAGTTTACCATACAGCCGCTTCTCATTCTCAGCAGCTTTCTCCTTAGAACGGCGCCGCAGGTGCTCAAAAATATAGTCGGAAAAGCGCGGCCCATCGTCGGTACCGGAAGACGATGATGCGTCTCGCCCGCGTTTGCGGCTTTTAGATAAGATAAGGTCCAAGATGCCCATATCCCTTTTATACTCCGATTAGACTGAAATATGCATATAAGCTTTAAATAGTCTTATAGTATCAATATTTAAATTCGATATGCATATCAACAAACCCCCGCAAAAAACGGAGAAACCGGCCATAAAGCAGGAGATAGGACCGGAAAGAAAGATCGTAAGGATCGCCGATACGGACCTAGACGGCAGCGAGAAACTCAGCGATTCCCTCAGGAAGATATACGGTATAAGCTTCGCCTACGCCAGCGGCATAATAAACGTGATGGGAATCCAGGGCAGCACGAAGCTGCAGGACCTGGATAACGCAGCCCTCGAAAAGCTAAAGGACGTACTATTCAATCCGCAGAAGTACGGGATGCCACGCTGGCTTTATAACTGGCGCAGGGACCAGGCCACTGGCTCTGACAAGCACATACTCGGCAACGAGCTAAAGTCGAAATTGACGCTCCACATACAGATGATAAAGAACAGCAGATCATACAGAGGATACAGGCACTCGTTCAACTACAAGCTCAGAGGACAACGCGTGAAATCCAGAGGAGCCAACTTCAAAGGCCGCATCGGCACGTCCCTTGGCGTGACCAAGAAGACCGCCGTCCAGCAGACCGCCCAGGCCGGCGCGGAGACTAAGAAGTAACCATGGGAACCGCTAAAAAGCAGTCAAAGAAGTACAAGCCACCACTGAGGACGTGGGACAAGACTAGGATACAGAGAGACGCGCAGCTTAGAAAGTCTTACGGCTTCAAGAACAAGAAAGAACTCTGGAAAGTCGAATCTGACCTGAGGAACATAAGAAAGCGCGCTCGGGATTTTGTAGGCCTGAAAGCGCTGAATCTGGGCCAGCAGGAGGAGCAGGAATTCATAAGGAAACTTTTTTCCATGGGGCTTGTGAAGGAGCACGCCACAGTGGATGACGTGCTTGAACTCACTATCGAGAACCTTATGGACAGGAGACTACAGTCGTTCGTCTTTAAGATGGGTCTTGCCAAGAGCATACGAGAGGCTAGACAGCTTATAACCCATAGACACATACTCGTCAATGACCGGGTAATAGACACTCCGTCACATCTCATTACGACAGAAGAAGAAAAAAAGATAGAGTACGTTTCGAAGTCGCCGCTGGCTTCGGAGCAGCACCCCGTAAGGGTGAGGATGAGGAAGTCAGAGTGATTGCATGGAAAGGAAGACCGGAGTAATACACATCTATGCGACGGCCAACAATACAATAATACACGCTACGGACATCAGCAACGCGCATACCTTCTCGATGCACAGTGGTGGAGCCCAAGTGAAAGCTGACAGGCTCGGTTCGTCGCCTAGAGCCGCAATGGACGCCGCAAAGAGGGTAGCAGAAGAGATGGTCGCTAAGGGCGTTGGGGCAGCACACGTCAAGATACGGGCAGCCGGCGGGATAAAGTCGAAGACGGTAGGTCCTGGAGCGAGGCCTGCGGTAAAAGCACTCGAGCGGGCGGGGATCCACGTACTGAGCGTTGAAAACGTAACGCCAGTTCCTCATGACGGCTGCAAGAGGAAGGGCGGAAGAAAAGGAAGGAGGATGTAGATGGAAGCTCAGATGCTAAAACAAGAGGGCGACGCAGTCGAGATGCTTTTGACTGGATTTGCACCCGCACTCGTTAATGCCATAAGAAGGACGATAATAAACAACGTGTACACGATAGCGATAGACGACGTGACTATATACAAGAACACCAGCTCTATGTATGATGAAGTCCTCGCCTCAAGACTCGGCCTCCTGCCGATAAAAACGCTGTCGTCCTTAAATAAAGGGGAGAAAAGTTTCACGTTCAAGCTCAAGGAAACGGGACCTAAGGCCGTCCACGCATCAGACCTTATTTGCGAGGACGAGGACGTCAAGCCGGTCTACGGAGACATGCTAATAATAAACCTAAGAGAAGGAGAAGCGATAGAACTAGAAGCGAAAGCCGTCTTTGGAAACGGACAGGACCACACGAAGTTCACACCGGCCCACGTGTTCTACCATTTCTATCCGGTCATAGACATAAAAAAGGGCGAAGTAAAGGGCGCGCAAAAGATAGCCTCATTGTGTCCAGTAGATATACTCGATGGCAACGGCAACAAGTTAACTGTAAAGAAAGGAAAGTTGCCAGAATGCATACTGTGCAAGGCATGCGAGGACTATGCCGGTTCGGACGTGATAAAGATATCGTCCGATACGGACAGGATAGTGATGAACGTAGAAAGCTGGAACCAGCTAGAAACCAAAGAGATACTCAAAGAAGCAATATCGGCCCTTGAGACAGAAGTCAAAGAGATAGCGAAGAAAGTGTGAGAAAAAGCTTTTAACCCTTCGGCGGTAATGTTTAAGTATGCCCGCCAAGAACAGATACCCTACTAGATATGCGTATGTCACTTCGGTGGTCTTTCTCGTCTTGGTGTTCGCGCTGGTCGTAGCCGCCACCGTGATAGCCACGTTCTACGCTACCGGCATATTAGGACTAAACAATTCCAGCGTTGCCGGTAGACCGGTCTCGATAGTGCAGACCGTCTGCGATACGTCCGGCGTTTTCTTCACGCTGTCTAACAACCTTGACCAGGTCGTGTCCGTTTCAGAAGCAGTGTTCGAGAGCCAGATAGGCAACTTCACGTTGTATCCGTACGGCAGCATAACCGGCTCTCCGAGCATACCTGCCGATGGCCGGGCAGTGTTCTACTCGTCTGCTTACAAATGCACGGGTCCCGATAATCTTGTGAATGCGCCGCTCTTCTTGCGCTATAATTCGTCGGTGACGCAGACTTATTACAATCCGGCGAACCAGTTTTGGGATGCGGTGACAAGCCAGACGATATCCAGCACGGTAAGAATCCAATAGTACGTGAGCCCTACTGTATAAGACCTTCTTTTAGGATTCCTTTGCTTCTTAGGTCTCCCCAGGAGTTCTTGTCGTATTTGTACAGCACATCGCCTTTCTTCTCGTGCTCTACGACCCATGGTTTGATTATGACGAGGTCGCCCTCACCGACCCACAGGTACCTGCTTAGGCTGCCCTTTATCTGGCAAAGTCTTATCTTGCCGTCCGAGCACTTCACGTACATCCTGCCGAAGCCGAGGAGCTGGGTAACATATCCAAGAAGTTCGTCCTTCTTGGGGTATCTAAAGATAGGTGCTTCAGTCATGGACTAATTATCGCGGCCGGCTTTATTAAAGCTTTAAATAAAAACTCCTTTATTTTATACAGATGAGCACAAAACTTGCCGACATCCTCGATGAGACGGGGGCGATACGCTCAATGGACTATTTTGGGCTGAGCAAGAACGGATGGGAGAAATACGGAAGGCTCCAGAAAATGCACGATCACCTATCGTCAAAGATGCACGAATACGAAGACAAGGCATCGTTAGTGTTTAGTGCCAGCTTAGTGAGCGGCGTCCTCCCGCTTGTTACGACGATATTACTGGCAGCGGAGGACCAAATAGTAGCGGCCGCCGGCATCGTCTGCAGTTTTTTATCCATCACGTTCTATACGAACTACCATTACTCGAAAAAGGCCTTAGACTATAGAAAGGCACACGACAAGGTCCTTTTCACCAAATGGGACGCGTATGAAAAGATAGACGAAGTAGAACTGCCAGAACTCGCCCTGGCCGCGATCCACGAAAAAGATCCGGCGATAAACGAACTTTTAAAGGCAAGGTTTCAGGGCGGCGTAAAGATGGATGCCTGTTAATATCACACGGAATATATCTGCGCGTGTTTTATCCCGGCTATTGTTATTACGCTCCTTTCGTCTATCAGTTTTTCCTTTATGGCCAAGTCGACTATATCGTTGCCGATCAAGTTTACGTTGTCCGTGTGCTTTATGAACTGCAATACGTCCTCTATGCGGAATTCTTGCTCCCCGTAGAACACTTTAGATATGGTTATCTCCAAATTCTTCTTCTTGTCCTCTAGAGTCCTGCCCAAAAGGTCGTAGTCGCTGACCGCCACTACCTTGCTGCCACCGTAGTTCTTGTGCACCTTCATCGCGAAGCGCGCGGTCATTTTATCCTGCCGACCGGGTACTCTGCGCCGCAGGCAAGGCATTTTATCACCGTGTTGTTGTCTATCTTTAGCATCTGCGTGTCCGGAGACCCGTCCTGCTTGCATATCACGTATTCCTTTATGTAGTTGTTTATCTTTTCAAGTACGATCCTGCGTGAAAAACGGCCACCGATGGTTATCTTGCCGCTTTCATCGACCTGTCCGGGCGCCGTGAGCTCGTGCATGAGATACTTTGCTATGTGCACCACCGGCCGATTTATGTATTTGGCGAGCTCCTCGGCGTTTATGACGGTCTTCTGCCCCACCTGGCCGACGTCCGGCTCCGGCGGCATGAAGCGCTCTCCCTTACCCCCCTTTTTCTCCTTTAAGACCTTTTCGAGCATCTCGTCGTATTCCATCAGACAACTATGGCCTTCAGGTTTTTAATGCTTTCCAGTTTGTTGTAGCAGTATCGGTCAAGGCTTATCTTCTTTATGTTGTTGAGGTAAAGAGTGGTGCTTTCGTTGTATACATCTATAGAACCTATCGCTTCCACTAGACTGCCCCGCACTATGTCATTGAAAAGATTGAATAGCGGCTTCTGGAAGTGCGCAAGCACGGTGGAGAACGTGTCGTCTATGACGACGTAACCGCTTCCGCTCTCCTCGTTGAGCTCCAGCGCTGCTACGGACCCGACCACATGCAGCCTGTAGACCTTTTTGTCTTTTGCGAGGATGAAGTTGCCTTCCTCATCCACTCCGCGCTCGGTCCCCTTGAGTATCGACAATGGCAGCATGAAATACGTGTAATTCATAATGGATCATCCCAATAGCTGTACGAAGCCGTTCTTGGGCTCGAATATCTCCCCCTCTTTCTTCAGCATCTGGACGGCTTCCTCTGCGTCGTCCTTTGATATCCCTCTCTTAGCGGCGTCTTCGACTATCTTAGATATCGAAAGGAGTTGTCCCTTCGGCAGCGACTCTGCCGCCGCCTTTATTATAGATCTGACGGTTATCACGTTCCCTCTCTTGGAAGTCGATATGCCGGTGACTATCCTGTCGATGTCGTATTTGCCAGTGCTCGGGTCGTATCCGACGTCGCCGAGGTAGGCGCTCGTAAGGTCTATCGCCCTGCGCGCGTCGTCCATGGTCGCATATTCCGACAGCCTGACCTTTGCGCTCGCCTCAGTGAGCCTGACGAGCGCGTCTATCTGCCTCGGCGTTATCGCTATCGGCCTCACTCCCTCGCCTTCTTCATAGCTTTGGCCGCGCATCTTAAGGAAAAACTCCTCGATGGCCTTGCTCGCTTCTTCGGACAGCTTTGGTTTGCAGGACCTTTTGGCGTAGGCTATGTACTTCTTCATGAAAGACGTGTCTATGGGCGGTTTGTTCTTGTCCAGGTTCTTGTTCGATTCAAGTATCATTTCCACCAGACGTTTGTCCCTTTCCAGGTCCTTTTTGTCGCGCATTATGAATATCAGATCGAAGCGGCTTATCAATGTGGGCAGAAGGTCTATCTGCGAAGCTATAGCAGTGTACTGATCGAACCTGCCTAGCTTCGGATTCGCGGCGGCCAACACGCTGGTGCGCGCGGTAAGGGTGGCGTGTATGTTAGCTTTGGAGATGCTGATGGTCTGCTGCTCAAGGCCCTCATGAAGAGCCTGTCTGTCTTCCTCGTTCATCTTGTCTATCTCGTCAAGAGCCAGCAGACCATCGCTGGTCAGAGGGAGCGCGCCGGCTTCGAGGACGTAAGCTTTGGTAGTCTCGTCTTTTTGTATCGTAGCCGTTATCCCTGCCTTACTGGCCCCCATCCCGGTCACGTACCTGGATTTAGGCGCGATGCCGCTAACGTATCTGAGCATCGCGCTTTTCGCCGTACCGGGGTCTCCGACGAGAAGGATGTGGACGTCGCCCCTTTTCACTTCTGTCCCTTCAGAGTTCTCCTTTCTCACGCCGCCGAAAAGCTGCATCACTATTGCTTCCTTTACGTGGTCGTATCCGAAGATGTTCGGGGCTATCGAGTCCCTGAATTTATTGTAGATTAACTTGTCGTTAGCCAGCGCCTTTATCTCGGCTTCGTCCGCTTTCGAGACCTCGATGTCCTCAAACGCCAGCTGGGCAGGTTCGATGTAAAGAGCTTCTATGAATATCTCGGAGTTCCTTAGCCGCTTCCCGTTGACCAGCACCGACCTCTCCTTTATTATCCCAGACACTATCACTTTGTTCCCGGGCACGATGTTCCTCTCGAACTTTGGTTCGACAAGGTCGCCCTTAAGATAGACATCCATGTGCTCTGGCTGCGCGCCGCCTTCCAAGTCCTCCGGGGCCTCTTCCAGCGCTATGCGCTGCTGGTCTATGAGTTCCTTGTGCTCTATCTTGAAACGACCGCTCTTTCCGCAACCAGGGCAAACGGACGGGGCTTTTACCTCTGCCTCCGGCTGGGGCACTTTTGTTACGTATCCGCACAACTGGCACTCGAAATCTATCCTGTTTGCAATGGGTCTGACGCTGGTGGCAAGCCTTATCAATCCCTTGGTCTGGACGAGCCTGCCTATGTGCTTGCTGCGTATTTCCCTTAGGAGCTGCTCGCAGGTCTCAGGTAGCCCCTTTAGTCGGACTTCCAGGTTCATCTGCTTGTATGCAGGACCCAGTTCGTCTATGTAGTGCTTTATGTTCTCAAGCGCCTCTTCCGGATTTCCAAGGACGTAGTCGCCAAGCTCTGGAGAAAAACTGTCGATGTCGTTTTTCATGTCTATGGCGACGGAGGCCTTGTTCGTAGACAGCATGTCTCTAAGCCTTCCGCTAAGCTTCTTGTCTATGAAAGAAACTATCAGTTCATCGATGTCTGATTTCATATTCTAGTTTAATATATACATAGCATCGGGGCGTTCTTAAGCGTTATTGAAAAACATGACAGCATTAAAAACGCCTTGTGAAAATCAGCTAACTATGTACCAGAACGTCGTATTGCCGTAAATCGAGCTATTAGACGCTGATATGACCGTGGGATTTGTTATGCTGGCCATCGATGACATCCTGTCGCAGAGGGCACGCGTCAGATGGGGCGGTTTTGTGCGCCCCGTCCTCGTTTGCTCAAAGATAGTATGGTTCTTGCCAAGCATATCATACTCACACGAAGAGGTACAGGAGCGCGTAGCCTATCAAAAAACCTATCAGCGCCCCGGCGGCCACGTCCCTGGGATAGTGCGACTTTATGTAGAGCCTGCTGTATATGACGGCCAGGGCGAAAACGAGGAACGGGGCGGCTAAAAGACCGTTTGACAGGAAGCCGACAAAGAACATGGATATGGAAGCGTGCGTCGAAGGGAAACTCCTTTTGTTTATGCTGAACCCTCTCCTATAGAATGCCCTTTCCATCGCAGCGTGAGGGCGTCTCTCTTTGAACAGCAGTTTAAGGCTTTCAGAGACGCCTGTGGTGAAAAGGACCCCGAAAGCGAGCAGCGCCCCCATCCGTATGGAAGGCGACAATACGAATACAATCAGGAATTCTAAAAAAAAGACCTCCACCGCGTACTTCTCTATGCGCAGAGAGAATTTCCTGAAATAATCTTTCATTGTTTCTTTCTGGACCTTTCCGCGAGATAGACCATCCTGTCGGCCCCTACTATCTCCGGGAGCACTATCTCGGTGGCGCCCAGCTGTCTGAACTTATTTATGTTCTTTATGGCATTGCATCTGGTTATTATCTTCACGTTCTTGTTGGCCGTCCTCGCGTTGAGGACCACTAAGAAATTGTCGATGTCCTCTCCGAGGCACGCGAATATCGCGACGGCCTGTCTGACATTGACCATCTTGAACGATTTTTCCTCCAGAGCAGTCTCCCTTAGGACCTTAAAACCAAGTCTTTTCAATTCTATCGCACGCGTCTCATCCGTTTCCAGGATTATCGCCTGCTGATGCCGTTCCCTAAGCAAGGCTGCGACGCGCTCGCCTATCCGCCCGCCGCCGCATATTATGGTGTGGTTTTTGAGCCTCAAAGTCTGAGCCATATATATAACACCTCCAAATTCATTCCTTATAAACGTTATGAAAAATTCCAGCAGATAGACCGCGAAGACCCCGATAAAAAGGGAAAGGAACAGCAGTATAGGGCCGAAATTGGACTTGAAATTGAACGTCTCCAGGGCCGTGAGCACTTGCTGGCCCGCCGCAGTGCCGCTTATGTTCTGCTCGCTGGCTATGAGGACTATCAGCACGGTGAATATAGTGACCAAGACGGCGCTGGCTATCACGACCTTCTGGCCCATCTCCCGCATGGTGTCCATGGGAATTATAGCAGTCGGGCTTTAATAAATATCGATGGTAGAAAGCGGGCGTTTACTGGCCTATGAACTCCATCTCTATATTGAC
Source organism: Nanobdellota archaeon (assembly GCA_021818665.1). Taxonomy (GTDB): domain Archaea; phylum Nanobdellota; class Nanobdellia; order Parvarchaeales; family Parvarchaeaceae; genus Parvarchaeum. The sequence goes on from JAKATQ010000015.1 coordinate 10,935, forward strand.
TTCCTTCGGCACTACGGTCTTCATTATGAGGTGGAGAGCTTTGGGATCCGCCTGCATGTCTATTATCCTTTTATGCAGCCGAAGCTCCCAAGTCTCATAGGTTTCCCTTCCTGAGCCGGCTGGTGCCCTTCTAGTCGTGACTCTTATTCTCTTCGTAGGAGTAGGTACGGGACCAGTTATAGTCGTGCCTAACTTTTTGGATATTTCTACTATGCCGTCACAGACTTTCTTTAGTTTCACTGCGTCAGTCGATGTCAGTTTTATTCTCGCTTTTTGCATAAGGTATTTTTAATAAAGTAGAGTCTAAGTATTTAAATCTTTTTTGCGGAGCAGCACGTTAAGAATCGCTATTTGCTGTCGATGGTATTCTTTGGCATGTAACGGTTTTTATCCCTTCGCGGCTTATCTCCAGCGCGCTGCGGTCGCCAATCAGGATGGTGAATGATTCGCACAGAGGAAACTTGTCTGCGTAGTCGGGAGAACCGCGTTTCCAGCGTCTTTCAGCACGGTCGTTCACAAGGCTTATGAACTGTTCTCTCGCAGCTCTGTCGTCCAATATGCTGAGATAATCGCTGAGCTTTACGTCGTAACTGCGGCGCAGTGCGTATTCCGATATGCCAATCGATATCACGTATATGGTCTTTTTTCTCGAGTCGTACATGTATCTTATCGAATCGTCGAAAGCCTCGACAAGCCTTTCCAAGCCGCCGTCCGCCATCATATTACGAGCGTTTTTGGGTATAAATAAAGCTTTTCGTCGTCTGGCGCAACCGGCGCGTAAAAAGCTTATAAATAGTAAGACCTATATTAGTAAATCAGTAAATTTTGGAGGTAGCAGATTATGGCAGATGAAGCTGAAAAAAAGGACGTAGACCGACAGGTCTATTCCCTGTTAGAGAAGATAAGATCCAAGTCCGGGGTCATACGAAAAGGAGTGAACGAGGTCACTAAGGCCCTCGAGAGATCGCAAGCAAAACTAGTCGTGTACGCTTCCGACGTTTCTCCGAAAGAGATAGTGATGCATCTTCCACTACTTGCGAAGGACAGGAACGTGCCAAGCGTGGCGGTCAAGAGCAGGATGGAGCTCGGCAAAGCGTCAGGGGTCAGCGTACCAGCATCCGCCATAGCCGTTATAAGTGCTGGCGAGGAAGCACACGCTCTGGAAGAATTCGTGATTAAGAATCTGAAATAACGATATGAAAGCAGTAAGGCAGAAGGAGAAGGGCCCTCAGAAACAGCAACAGCGCGTTTCGATGGAGGGTAGCGCAGAAGGCTATCCTTCTGAAGTCATCGAGATAGTCGGCAGGCACGGTGTGGCAGGCGAAGTGACGCAGGTAAGATGCAAAGTGCTCGCTGGTTTTGACAAGGACAAGATAATAAGGCGCAATGTAAAAGGCCCGGTGATCGTGGGCGACATACTTATGTTAAAAGAGACCGAGATGGAGGCTCTGCCAATAAGATGACCGTATGAAATGTTCTTTCTGCAAATCCGGGATAAGACGTGGGACCGGCATGATGTACGCCAAGGTCGACGGCACTGTATACAATTTCTGCAGCGGGCGCTGTATGGACTACACGCTGTCTAAGAAGGACCCGCGCAAGTTCAAGTGGGCTCAAAACGGATAAATAAACCACTATCCAATCAATTGGATGATGAACCGAAAGGGGATGACAAAATTCGTAGAGTACATAATTGCAATAATCATAATAATACCTGTCCTTCTTGTTATACTGTATATACTTATCTTCGGTGTTGGCAGCATCAAGCAGCAGGTACAGTCCGTGTCGGCGTACGTCACGCAGACGATGACGGCGCTCACGACAGGGACGTCTGTGCTCCTGCCAGGGCTGTCTCCCGTGCTCGGCAGCGGCGATTTCATGGGACAATTTTACGGCAGCCCGGCGTGCATATCTCTTCTCGACCAGCTGTCTCGCGCTGGGAAACTAGTTTCTCCGAACAATCCCGCGACAATGGCCGGCCAGTTTTTCATGTGCGTCGGCTCGTATGGAGATTTCTCGACTCCGTCGGCAGGAAAAGACGACTGGTCCAATCTTCCTGCGGTTTCGGACAATGCGTCGTTCCCAAACTGGTTCCCCGCATACCAAGAACTCAATTCCAAGAACAGTCCTAATTCATCTGGTCTAAACGGTTCCCTCGGCACACTTTCGTTCTTCGAAGACATAGGCAATGCCTCCGCAGCACTAAGCAGTCTGTGCGTATCATTCTTCAACGCGTCCGTAGTGATAAACGGTGTAAATTACGGATACGGCATACCCTCCGCCTACATAAATAGTCTTTCGTGCACACCATACAGTAACAACGGAAAGCCGATCTTCATAAGCGTCACACCGTTCGGAGGATGCGGTTCCGGCTGCTCCAACAATCCGTTCGGGTTGCTGCACGGGAACAACGTTGGCTTCAATCTGCAGACATGCAGTTACGTCCCGAACAGTCCAGCTCTAACGTGTCAAGAGAGTGTTTCGTGATATGGACCTTACGCTAGAAGGGATACTGATGATACTGCTGATAGCCATAATCGTGATATTCATAGTGCTCAGCCTGATAAACTTCTTCACGCCTAACAGTTCCTTTTATTATTACACCGATCTAGTTTCTATGGCAAACCATGGTTGTTTGTCTGCACAGCAGTCGTCCAACATACAACTGAACAATCCGAACGCAGTCGTGTTCCAAGTATATGACAATTCTACATGCAATGCGACACTGTCCGCGAACAGGAACATCTTCGAAGCGAACGCGTCCTATGACGGCGCTGTTTCGTACGGTAAATACCTTCTGTGTTACGCCCCCTCTCCCAATCTGCCAGGATACGCACAGTCACAACAATACTATCTAAAGCAGCCAGGGGCCTCTATATCAGCCATAGGACCGGACTTCTTTTATCCGCTTGCATCGTCTAACACAGCGACAAAGGCAGTAGATAACATAAGCTACTTGAATGCGGGACCGCTCAGCGAATATTCCCCCATGAATGAGATAGGCATGCCTGCGATCCAAACGAATCTAAGCTACGATGCACAATATGGCACAACGTTAGTCCTTGCGTATTCTAATGCGACTTATCCGGGTATCCCGTCCGCGATGCGCCTAATGAATGGGTCTTTATACACGTTCGTATTGACCGCTTCAGCCAACGTATCCGCGAACTTTAACCTATTTATCGACGGCATTTCAGTATCCGCTGGAAAATACTCACGGGGTCCGACTCCGCTGGTCGCACATCTATCGTCTCCTACTAAAGCAGCAGTAAGCTCCGTGTCACTGGAAGTGCAACCGATAAAAGTCGGTACTGGAGGACTCAATCCACCGTTCACTTATCAGTTCAATTTAACAGCAGTTCCTATATCCAATCCAGCGCAGCCTTATTATGACGCCGTGCTAGCATCACAATGCACTAACATAGTCAACAAAGTAAAACAAGGTGTATTCACCAACGGCAGCATCGTCTGCGCTCCGATATCGTGCGGTGGGAATTCTTTTATGCTTACCGACACACAGAACAGACCGCTTCTCAGCCTATATGGTGGCACATATAACTATTTTGCTATACAATCCGGTGACGGCGTTTTGCAGATAATCAATCCCAACAGTGAAAACGTTGTCGATTACCCGATAGTGGGTAATGAGATGCAGACCGTTTTTACCGAGGCCGGTCTTCCGATAGGGTATCAATGGAGCGTAGACTACGATGGAGTAGTGGAGACAGAGATGGCGCCTAATAGCATAAGCTTTTTGACTCCACCGGGCACGTTCAGCTATACAGTGCAAGCCGAATCTTACTCTGCATCACCGTCTTCTGGAAGCTCGGTAGCGGGATCTAGTCAAATAATATCGTTTACGTAGGAACAGTTCAAAAGCAATGCGGTCTTTATCCGGTTCATCACTATTATGGCCCGCTCCCGATTAGTGTGGCGGCCTAGCACCAGCACCAGATAGAGTTAAATAATGCAAAAATATACTAATAATAGAATGTAGGCGTGGGTACGGCGCCGGCAGCCAAATAAGGCATCCGTACCGCTGGTGTATTATGGCGAAAGTTACAGTTACAATATGCGACATGTGCAAACAGAGGATAGCTACTAGGACCTGCCCAGTCTGTTCGAAAGACCTTTGTGAGGCAGACACCAAGGCATTTTCCGTGGACGTCGGACTAAGATTCGGTCCAAGGCTTGAGATATACCACGGATACATGTGCGATGAGGACTATAAGCGACTGGAAGGCAACGTCGGCAAGACTCTTACGAAAGTAGGAGACAGGATAAAGGGCGAAATCGACGGTGTGGTAAAGGACAGCGTGAACAAATAAACGTTAGCATACCTGCAGATAAAAGTGTACACGCGTCTTCGTGTAAAAAGACTTTATATATAGGCTTGATTTTATCTAGATTAGTCCACCCGTAGCTCAACGGCAGAGCGACCGGCTGTAGACATTTACAGAGTGCCGTTAGGTGCGATGACGGAAAATCGGCTGGTAACCGGTAGGTTGCAGGTTCAAATCCGGCCGGGTGGAATCGTTTTGCCGGCGCATAAGCGCCGCGCAAATTATAAGTACATACACCTCCATTATAATAATAAAAATGCAAGGCGTTCCTTTATGAAGAAGGCGTTTTTGTCAACAATCTAGCGACATATGCATCAAGATATCTATCTAGCCGTTTATTTGCATAGAAAGCCCCAAATGCCGTTGGCGTTGTTCTATGCCGCGGCAAGCGCGTCTGACAAATTTAGATACATTGCACTGACTGCTCCAGACGCAGAATCCGCACTCAGCGCCGCACGCACGATACAGGCAGGGTCGTCCCTATATCTGGATTTTATGGTGGAAGCATCGGAGAAGAAAATAAAAAGCTCTGTTGAGTCACTGAGCGACGGCACCCTACTTTTCAAAGTAAGCAAACGGCAACTCGAAGAGATGCTAAGATAGCTGGCATACTGCTTATCCCGTGATGAACGACCCACCGGCGGAATAGTTACCATATACTCCGTTTAGACCGAGTTCATACTGATTCGACGGAGCCGACGTGCCGCTTGTACTGCCCCAGAAAATCGGCCTTGACGCGCCGGAGTAGCCTTCGGAGACGAAAAGCCACCCTTGGGACGCCCTCTCATTAGAGACTGGAGAATACTTTACCGCGCTTTCAGCAGCTCCATATACGGCATTGAGATGGTACCACTCAGTTTCCGCACCACTGTACAGTCCACCGTATGACGGCGCGAAGGTTTGTCCTTTAAAATACGTACTGCCATTAGATGGATAAGAGAAAGACTGCGATGCCGAATCTGTCACGTCCTTTACAGACATTATGACATTGCCAGCTACGATGGAGAGATTGAGGAGTACCGTATCGTTGTAGTGCATGCCTCCATTTATGTCGAAGAATCCACTCTTCATCATGGTCCCGTTGGGCCAGAACACGTTGTAGATCATCGTGAAACCAGAATAAGGTCGACCCTTCTGATTGCACCAGTCATATGTGATGCCGGTCTGATAATAGTAACCTGTGTTTGTCTTTCCACCGACAAGATAAGCTGGGCCACACCCGTCAGAGTCCTGTTGGGGGAGAGCCGGTACCGTATAGGCTATAGAGGTGGAATTCTGCGTTAGTGCGAGGCCTATATCTTCGGCCCAGTCCGCTTTCGGCTCGGTTTGTATACCCGCACCTTTCAGGAGAAGCCGGACCGCGCCGTTATATGAATCCGGTGTCGCCAAATAGACGTAGAAACTGGTATTTACACCTGGTAGAACTATATAAGGCAATGCCCGGCTCTCGTTTATTATACTGAAACCGGAAGTGTTCGTCTGCACAGAAGTTATCTCATATGGATATATCACTTGTCCATTATACGCCCACAACGCGACCTTTAATGCCTGCCCTGCCGCGAGGTCCTCGCCAGGCCTGGAAATAGTATAGTTTTCGGGCCAGCTTGTGGTATTGTACTCGTTGGTAAAATTTGTATAATAGTCGTATGAAGCAGAGATATCCGATATCTTGATAGGCAGCGCCGCGCCGCCGGGATTCTGCGGATTTGTCATATTAGCCACGGCTGATGCAAGACCACCACTGTACCAGTAGAACGTGGCTGCGACAACCACTCCCACCATTATGATCAATACAACCAAGGACGGCCTTGGCCCCCTGCCGTATCTCCGTGGAGGAGGAGTGTACAGCCTTAGTATTTCATTATCAGCAGTTCCTTCAGTAGGCTTGTCGGATTTCGGTATCGGCACCTCTATAAACTCTGTCATAAATCATCTACTGATGTATACAAACGAATTGTCCGCTTTATTGTCAAGTATGCAGAAACCGAATCTCTCGAACTGTATGATATCTCCCTTTTTTAGCGTACCGACCGCCGGTTCCCCAAGGCCGGATATCTCTCCAAGGCTGTTTTCGTTGAATGTACCGTCTCCTTTCAGCAATTCTCCCAATACCACAACGCGTACTGGAACACTGGCAGATGTAGCCCACTGGATTATAGTTTCATCACCGATGATACTATCGGACACGAACTTACCACGCAATCGTCCGTCCGATTTATCTTCTATGCGCACGGTGTACAAATCCTTGAGCCTGATTTCCTGGTCCAGTTTAATATTATCGTAGTCTTTGTGGTCGATGAAAAAGTGTCCGTCGGTCTTGACGATCCTGGACCCCAAATCCTTGGACGGATGATACTTCAGCCGAACCTCTAGCGGCTTGGCATTTTCTACTGTAAGCTCCACGGGATTCGACACGAAGAACAGTCTTCTTGCGTTTTCATCTATTATGCGCCTGTTCAGCGTCAGGAGAAGGTCCCACGTATATTCATGTTTTGAACCGGAATACCCGACAGTCAGTACAAAATCTCTTATGGCTTTTGGCTGTATTCCTCTCCTGATGAGCGCCGATACTGTCGGCAGTCTTATGTCGTTCCAATCAGCTATCTTGCCGTCCTTTATGAGTGCCCGTATAAGTCTCTTCGAAAACGGAGTGCCACGAAAGTTATACCGGCCGTACTGAACGATCTCCGGACTTTTGAATCCGAGAGCCGCTCTAAGCCTCTCCTGCAAGCCGACCTTGAATTCGTTGCTTCTCAATACGTGCGTTATGCCACAAAGATGGTCCTCGGCGACGCTCGCTAAATCATAAAGAGGCCAGAGAGAATACGGTTTGTAATCGTTTTTTATTATCCTAAAAATTGAAGGGTCCCTCAATGCAAAATCTGAGCTTTTCATGTCCGCTTTGAACCTTACGACAGCCTCGCCGTCATTGAAACTGCCCGCCTTCGCGGCGTCCCATAACTCCACGTTCCTTTGCGTGCTCTGATCGCGATGCTCGCACGAATCACCCGACAGCCGCTTGGTTTTTATCGCTTCCGGCGTGCACAGGCATACATAGGCCTTTGACTCGTCTATCAGTGTCTTCCCGTACGAATAAATCTTTTCTATGTCCGAACTTACGAATTTCTTCTCGTCCCATTCTATCCCGAGCCATTTCAGGCCGGATTCGAAGGACTCCACGTACTCGTCCCTTTTCTTGATTAGCTTGGGGTTGGTATCTTCGAATCTCAACCACAGCTTTCCACCGTATTTCTCTCTATAGAGATAGTTTATCATGAACGATATAGCGTGCCCTAAGTGCATGTAACCTGACGGCTCAGGGGGCAGCCGCAAGACGACACCGCTCACGACATTCGGCAACGGTTTCAATTCTGGCTCTGTTTCTTTTCTTTCGGTCTTTAACTGCACGCCGAGCTCGTCGGCCATCTCTGCTATGTCTTCAGGCGTTTTGGCGTTGACTTCGGAGGTCAGTCTGTCGACAAGAGCGCGAGCCGTTTTTATATCTTTTAGCATTGATTTGTCGCTGCCGACGACCTTTGAAAATACCGCACCTGCGTCCGCTCTACCTCCATGCTCGAGCGCATTTTTTACCGCCGTCTTAAGGATTTCTATATCGTCCATGATAATAAAAGCATCTGGGGATTTTTATATGAGAGTGATAGGGCGTGGTATTTTTAGTCTACTATTGGATACTTTTTGATATAAACACTTATATAGTGGTTGTTCTCGTATATTGAGTGTAAATACACCGAAGATTGGCATGGAAAAATATCTTGAAGATACGATAAACTCTCCGGCAGAATCCAGTAGTAGCGAGATAGAGGCGCTACTCGACAGAATAGTGGCGATAGCGAAGAGGGGCAGACAAAAAAAGACAACCATAGACCACAGATACGGCGACTATGCAGAGCTCTTCTCCATGAGCAGATCCGTAAACGACGGGCGCACGTTCAAAGCCAATTATGAGATAATACATTCTGCGTTTCCCGAAAAAGATGGGCAGGAAACGCTTTTCGTGAGCTACACAAATGCCTGTAACAGGCTTTTTATAAACGCCAGCCGCACGACGGCCAAGTCCCATTGGGAATACAGCATTTCGCACTGAAAAACCAAAAACCGTGTAAACCCACCGTAAAAGCCCCTGGTTGGCTGAAAACACCATGTTTTTAAATAACCATATTCTTTATGTATATGAGGTGATGACATGGCAGACTTCGTAAGAAAGAGTTCAGTTAAGACAGAAGTCAAGAAGGTCGGTAAGGACATGAGATGCCCGGACGAGACCGTAGAAGGACTCGACAAGCACGTTAAGTGGCTTATCGGAAAGGCGGTCGAAAGGGCTAAGGCCAATAAGAGGCAGACCGTCAGAACACACGACTTCTGAATAAACAGCGTTTTTTATTTTTTTTTACTTGTAGATCGGA
>JAKATQ010000055.1 GCA_021818665.1 Nanobdellota archaeon
AGACTTCTTTCTCTCGGTCTTGTTTTTATACATGGAAATACGCCTCCTCCGTCAGCATCGTCTGCTTGGATCTTCCCATATTATTTTTATAAAGTTTTATGTATAAATCTGCTCGGGCGCACCGTATCCGGCGAAGCGAACGCCCCTGCCGCCTAAGCTGGGCGCTTGATAAGTTATTTATACTTAATGGACGTTTAGAATTCGATAGGATCGGTATGTACGAAATAGTGACGATGCGCGACAAGGTACGTGTTGAGCCCAAAGAGCTCGGCAAGGATAACAGGTCCGCTATCGATTCGATAATAAAGGCAAACTACATCGGGAAGATCGTAGAGGACAAGATGCTGCTTTTGGGACTCGTATCTGTAGATAGCGTCGAGGAAGGGATAATAATCCCGAACGACGCAGCCGTCTATTATGACACGGTCTTCAAGATGCTCGCATTTGTGCCTTTGCTCCACGAGACTGTGAAAGGCCAGATATCCAACATAAGCGAGATAGGGGCGATAATAAACGTCGGCCCTCTGGACGGCCTCGCACACATATCCCAAACCATGGACGATTTCGTCGACTTCTCTAGGAACGCCCTGGTAGGCAGGAAAACGAAGCTGTCCCTTAAGACCGGTGATACGGTCCTCGCCAACATCATAGCTGTAAGCACTAAAGGCATAATGAAGATAGGCCTCACCATGCGCTCCCCTGGCCTCGGCAAGCTAGGCAGCAAGAAGAAAGAGACAAAGGAGGCGAAGCCCAAGAAAGACTGATATGGTATTGAAGGCCTGCAAGATATGCAGTTATCTAAGCGAAGAAAAGAAGTGCCCGGCGTGCGGCAACGATGAGTTCTCCACGAAATGGAAGGGGGAAATAATAATAGCCAACCCGGAAAAATCCGTCACCGCAAAGAAACTGGGGATAACTAAATCCGGCAGATATGCTCTGTCAGTGAGTTGAAATGGAATTATCCGTAACGTCGACTACAAAAGACAAGTACTTTGACAGGGAAGTGATCAATTTCGTCGTAAAGACCGGCCCAAAGGAAACTGCGAAGTTCGCGGACGTGAAGGCACGCCTCGCGGAGAAGTACAAGGACGGGTACCTCGTTGTCTACACGATGAGGAACGTCTACGGTTCTAGGGAGGTACGGGGAATAGCCCAGCTTTACGCTGACGAAGCGCTGGCGAAGAGGATACTGCAGAAGTATATCCTTAAGAAAAATGGTGTCGTTTATGCCGAAGAAAAAGCGAAAGAAAAGGGAGCCAAGTAAAGTCTGGGAGCTCTATAAAGTCGATGGGAAAAAGGCGACAGCCGCAAACAAAACCTGTCCAAAATGCGGTCCGGGCGTGTTTTTAGCAGAGCACGGCAACAGGGAAAGCTGCGGTCGGTGCGGGTACACGGTCTTCAAGACTAATAAAAAGTAAGGTTTAAAGGCGTAGAAACCTCGTGATTATATATCCGAAATAGGAGAGACCACAGGCGCTATGAGAGCTGTAATGGTACCGGCAGACGGACTTGCGCGAGTTGCGAAGGCACTGGAAAAACCGTGAGCGGGATTTTTCAAAGAAGGAGGAAAACTGCATCTTTTGTGGCGGACGCGGCCATACGACCTGTGATTCCTGCCACGGGCCCGGCGTCATAACTACTGGAGATCTGAGCGGTGTTTTTAAGGACACGTCAGAAGGTAAACACCAAAGACAGAAAAACCTTGATGAAAATTATAAATAGATTCTTTACTTAATCCGGATTCAAGATTATATTTAAGTCATTTGCTATACTAAGATTATCATGAAAGAGACTCAGAAGGAAAAACCAAACCGCCTTATAGACGAGAAAAGCCCTTACCTTCTTCAGCATGCTTACAACCCGGTAAACTGGTATCCGTGGTCGGAGGAGGCTTTCCGAAAGGCAAAAAATGAGGACAAGCCGGTCTTTTTGTCCATAGGATACGCGTCGTGCCACTGGTGCCATGTGATGGAGAAGGAGTCGTTCGAAGACCCGAAGGTCGCAAAAGCCCTGAACGATGCCTTTGTCTGCATTAAGGTAGACAGAGAGGAAAGGCCTGACATAGACGCAGCATACATGGATATTGCCATAAGAGCGAACGGCAGCGGCGGGTGGCCGCTAAGCGTGTTCATGACGCCCCAAAAAAAGCCTTTCTTTATCACGTCATACGTACCGAGGGAAGACGGCGATGGCGTGCCGGGGATACTGACGCTTACGCGCAGGATAGACGCGGCTTGGAAGCGCAAACGCAAGGATCTAGACAAAGACGCCGAGCGGTTTTATTCGGTTTTCAACGAAGCCAAAAAGAAGGAACCTGCTCTAATAAACGCCAAGGACATCCTTAGGCGCGCCTACCAGGAGCTGTCCGACGCATTCGACGGAGAAAACGGGGGTTTCGGCACCGCTCCGAAGTTTCCACCCGCAGGATATCTTCTGTTCTTGATGAGATACTGGAAAAGATACGGCGAACAGCACGCCATGGACATGGTAAATAAGACGCTGGAGATGATGCGCACTGGCGGGATATTTGATCATATCGGGGGCGGGTTCCACAGGTACACGCTAGATGCGGCGTGGCTCGTCCCGCACTTCGAAAAACTGCTTTATGACCAGGCCCTTTTGAGCGTGGCATACACCGAGGCTTACCTTATAACCAAGAACCCTGATTACAAAAAGACCGTGATCGACACCCTGAATTTTGTGCTCAAGTATATGTCGTCGGAACGCGGTGGGTTCTACTCATCAAAGGACGCCGATTCAGAGGGTACAGAGGGCAAGTTCTATATGTGGACTTACCAGGACCTGCTCAATGCCGTGGGACCGGCAGACGCCGACCTCGTCGCCATGGTCTTTAACATAACGCGCGAAGGCAATTTTCTGGAGCGCCGCACGAACGAGGGTTATGCCACCGGCAAAAACATCCTTAACATGAGACGGGCCATCGGCGACGTTTCGTCCTCTTTGAAGATGGAGCCGAAAGTGGTGCACGACAAGCTCGTATCCGCAATGGACAAGATGCGCGCATACCGTGACAAGAGAGTGCCGCCGGACACCGACGATAAAGTGCTCACGGATATGAACGGCCTGCTTATAGCCGCACTTGCGCTGGCCGGCCGGGTCTTCGGCGAGGCCAGATTCGTGGAAGCCGCTGAAAAGGCCGCCGATTTCATAATGGATAGGATGACTTATTCCGGCAGCCGTCTTTATCACTCATATGCCGGCGGCGAGGCGTCCATACCGGCCTTCTTAGATGACTATGCGTTCTTTATCCACGGGCTCCTGGAGCTGTATGAAACCACGTTCAAGCTGGATTATCTGAAGGCTGCCTTGCGCTACAACGGATCGCTTTCGGAGCATTTCTTGGACACAAAGGCGGGGGGGTTTTACTACCAAAGCGACGATGCCGAGATAGTGCTTACAAGGAAGAAGTACCTGTCGGATGGCGTGCTGCCGTCTGGTAACTCCATGCAGTTCCTCAATAGCCTTAGGCTTTGGCACTTTACAGATGACAGAAAGCTAAAAGACACTCCATCGGCGATGGAAAATGCATTTTCTTCCTATATGGCTGCAAAACCCACGAGCGCGGCATTTGCGCTGAACGCCATAAACTTCAAGCTCGGGCCGGTGCACGAAATAGTCATAGTCGAAGGCGGTGACCCTGAAAACGCGAAAACCCTCGCTGCTGCACTAGGTTCGGCTTTTGTGCCGAACAAAGTATCACTGTTGAAATCAGAATCCAACGCGAACATCATAAAGACGATAGCCGATTTTACTGAATTTCTGGGCCCGCAGAAAGGGAGGAGCACGGTTTATGTGTGCTCTAACTATTCTTGCAAGATGCCGACATCCGATCCGCA
>JAKATQ010000016.1 GCA_021818665.1 Nanobdellota archaeon
GAATTCGAAACCTTTGAGAACGGTCGGTTCAGATCCAGTGGCGATTATGGCTTTGTTGAACTCTATATTTGTTCCATTTGTCAACTGTATAGAATTCGATGAGATGAATGTGGCCGTCCCTTTTATGACCTCTACCTGATTGGATTTGCACAGGAACGCGACTCCGTTCTCCAGTTTCTTAGAAACTCCCATCCGCCACTCTAGCATTTTCTTCGCATCGATGCTTGCTCCGCTTAAATTTATACCGAATTTTGCGGCATTCTTAGCTTCGTATAAGATATCAGCTATGTGGAGAAGCGTTTTAGAGGGTATACATGCATAGTTTAGACAGTGTCCTCCGAGCTTCTCTTTCTCGACAAGGACCACGCTTAGGCCTAGTTGAGCAGCTCTTATGGCCGCGACATATCCGCCCACGCCACCGCCCACGACGGCGAGGTCGGCCTGCTCCGGCAAAGACCCGACTACCATCCTATCGCACCTATCTTCATAATTCCACTCTTAGAAACTCCGGATCTTGTAGTCTCTTAATTATAGAACCTAAAAATCTGGCAGCGTCTGCACCATCTACGACTCTGTGGTCAAATGACAGGGACATCGGAAGCGTCTTGCCTATCTTGATTTGGCCGTCTTTCACTACTGCAGTGTCCTTTATGGTGTGGGTCCCGAGTATCGCCACTTCAGGCGGGTTTATCATCGGCACAGAAAGGTACCCACCTAGGCTGCCGACATTGGTTATAGTGAAGGTGCTGCCCTGCAAATCTTCCAGAGCTATGTTCCCGTCAGCTATCTTTTTGCGCAGTTTTTGGAGTTCTATGGCTAATCCCACGACGTCTTTCTTATCCGCATCTTTTATTACCACGACGCGTAGTCCGTCAGGCGAATCTACCGCTATGCCTATATTATAGTATTTTTTCAGCACGATCTCTCCCGTCTGACCGTCATAACTCGAATTGAAACGCGGGTGCTCTTTTAACGCCTCGACGACCGCTTTTATTATGAACGGAATGAAGGTGAGTTTTGCGCCAGATTTCCATTCTACTTCTTTCCTGAGCGTGGAAACCGCATCGAAAAGCGAGTCGGCGTCTGCTATATCTATATGCACGGCGCGTGGTATCCTAGCAGATTCTTCCATGTTTCTTGCTATCGCTTTCCTTAGCTGCGTAAGGGGGATTCTATCCACCTGACCAGAAACATGGCCACCTGCCGTGTCTGCACGTTGGGCTACTGGAACCTGTGCACTCCCAATCGTGTTCCTTACATCATTTTCCAAAATCCTGCCACTAGGTCCGCTGCCTGCTACCGAAGTTATGTCGACTTTAAGGTCTCTAGCTAGCTTCCTAACAGACGGCGTTGCTAGCACCTCTCCCCGGAGTATCGTGACTGCCTGCGCCGGTAGTAGGGGAGATTGAGCTTGGCGTTCTTCTACGGCTTTCGATGTCTTCTGCTGAGAAAGTTTAATCGCCGGACCAGCGCCGGTTAAGGAACTTAGTTCGTCTGCCGTTCCTATATAGGCTATTATGTCGCCTATGTGCACATCTGTGTTCTCCTGTGCGTTTATCTTGACTATCCCGCTGGCGGGCGCGGGGACGTCCACTATGGCTTTGTCTGTCTCGATCTTGACTATGGCTTGGTCCTCCTTTACGATTGCGCCATCGGCGATCAGCCATTTCCTTACGTGGCCCTCTGTTATCCCTTCCCCTACATCGACAAATTTCAGTTCTTTCATACTCAAGAAGACATCGCTTCGTCTATGGCTTGCGATATTTTTATGGCGTTTGGCAGGTAAAACTGTTCGTAGCTGGGAAACGGGTATGGTATACTCGGTGAAGCCACCCTGATTATCGGCGCGTTAAGCTTGAACATGGCTTTTTCGGCTACCCTGGCTGCTATTTCTGCGCCAACGCCGAAAGAAACCGGTGCTTCGTGTACTATGACCACGCGTCCTGTCTTTTCAGCGCTGTCTAATATAGATTTTTCGTCCAGAGGATTTATCGTGCGCAAATCTATTATCTCCGCATCGATTCCTTTCTTCTCGACTACGGACGTGACTATCGGCACCATCGTGCCATAAGTTATTATTGTTAGATTGTTGCCATGCCTTAAGGTATTTGCTTTTCCTATAGGAACTTCATAAGCGCCGTCCGGGACTTCCTGTCTGAAAAGTCTGTAAAGTTTGGTAGGCTCCAGGAAAAGCACCGGATCCTCCATGTGCATCGCTTTTATCATTAATCCCTTGGCGTCATAAGGATTGGACGGCTCCACTATAAGAAGGCCTCCGCTGTGAGCATAGTACACTTCTGGGCTTTCCGCGTGGTGTTCGAGTGTCTTAACGCCCCCGCTCACGGGCGTCCTGACGACCATCGGCACCGTCCAAGTGGACCTTGACCTGCTCCTATATCTGGCCGCGTGGCTTACTAGCTGGTCAAATGCGAGGTACATGAAACCGGCGAACTGTATCTCGGCTATTGGATGAAGACCACCAAGTGCCATGCCTATCGCCGTACCTATTATGCCGGCTTCTGACAGTGGCGTATCTATGACTCTGTCTGAACCGTACTTGGCGAGAAGGCCGTCTGTCACTCTGAACACTCCACCGTCTTTTCCTACGTCTTCACCGAGTATAATTGCGTTTTTGTCTTCGCGCATCACTGTGTCCAGCGCATTGTTTATCGCGGTGTTCATGTTCAGCATCATGTCTGACCACCCTGCTGCCAAAAATTCGCACCTAACGCTGCGTCTTCTTCCTCCTTCAATATTTGAGGCATGAAACTGTAAAGATGTTCGAATATGCTCTTTGGGTCTGGTCGAAACTTTTCTGCTTTGTCTACGCTGTCGTTTATCAATTTGGACTGCTGGTCGTCCATCTCTGCCTGCTTTGAATCGTTCCACAGCTTCCTTCTCTCCAAATATGCTCTGACCCTTTTTATGGGATCCTTCTTCGACCACTCCTCCACTTCTGCGTCCTGTCTATATTTTGTAGGGTCGTCAGACGTCGTGTGAAAACTCATCCTGTAGGTTACGCATTCTATCAAGGTAGGTGCACTCTTAAGATTGACGAGCGCGTCTCTCGTAGCTTTATAGACCGCTAGCGGATCGTTGCCGTCCACCTGCACGCCGGCGATGCCGGCGGCCATGGCTTTCTGCGCCAAAGTAGTTGCGGCGCTCTGTCTGTTACGCGGGGTGGATATGGCCCATTGGTTGTTCTCTATCACGAACACTACCGGCAGCTTCATCACACCCGCGAAGTTCAGGGCTTCATAAAAGTTTCCTTCGGATGTGCCGCCATCTCCTACGTACGTAAGGACATTAGCACCGGTATTTTTGTATTTCTGCGCGAAAGCGAGGCCTACGGCGTGTAGCAACTGTGTCGCCACTGGCACTATATATGGAGTGGCGTTTATCTTTTTGACGGCCGTCATCCCATCTTCATAGCCTTTCCAGTAAAGGAAATAATCGTATAGGGATAGGCCGCGGACAAAATACGAGCCGTGTTGTCTGAAATTTGGTACTAGAATATCCTTCGGACTTAGGGCCATCGCACTGCCTACCTGCGTCGCCTCTTCCCCTGCTGATGGGCCGTACGTCACCGCCCTGCCTTGTCTCTGCAGGCTTATTGCTTTCGTATCGGCGGCTCTCGTAAGCGACATCCACCTGTACATTTCGGATATTTTCCCATCGTCGAGATATGGCGGCATCTGTTCGGAGTCTATCTCGCCGTTTTCGTCCATTATCTGTAGATAATCTATATGACCATCATAGACTTTCTTTATCATAAGGTCACCGGACGCTACGCGTTTAGAATCACGCGCAAAAACTATAGGATTAGTTGTAATTCTGCAGTTAAATACATTGAGCTAAAGAGGCTCAGACTAACACTAAAACCAGCATTTTATTAATAAAGCGGCGCGTAGATAGATTATGTACAAAAACAGGCTCGAGCGGTTCATGCGGGCCAGAGGCTTTAGAGTCGGTAGAGACCCTCTTCTTTATTCAAAGTTCCATGACTGGACAGTTGATAACCAGCGTGAGTTCTATGCGATCGCACTGGAGGATCTAGCGTTCCCATGGCTAAAAAGGCCATCAGAGATTCTCAGATACGACCCTTCTGAACCCATATGGAAAGCACAATGGTTTCCTGGCGGAGAGGCAAACGTATACGATGCTTGCGTGGAGAACCAAGTGCGACTAGGCAGAGGCTCTTACACAGCGCTTATATGGCGCAGGGAAGATGGTGCGGGCGTGGAGCTCACATTCGATGAGGTAAAGAGAAACGTGGATATAATCGCAGCCCAATTGAAAGCTTCCGGCGTACGGCGCGGCGATGGAGTCGCTATAAGCATGCCTTCATCGCATTTTGCATATCTTCTGTTTTATGCCGTGCAAAAGATAGGTGCGATTTTCATACCAATAGCGACAGAGATAATGGACATAGCGCTCATAAAAAGACTCAGCATGACAAAACCGAAGCTGATATTCACAGTCAACGGTTTCTTTTATAACAAAAAGAGACTAGATGGCGTCTCTAACATCCTTTATGCCGCCGCAAAACTCAAAGAAACTGAAAATTATGTATCGGAAGTTATCGTTATAGACTACACAGGAGATTCTACAGAGACAAACTATCCGGGAAAAAAGTTCGTGTATTACAATTCATGGATAGAAAGGCCACTGAACGGCCCTGCGCAGACAGAGCATCTTTCCAGCGACGATGTAACGATGATTCTCTTTACATCTGGCACTACTGGTACGCCTAAGGGCACCTTGCACACCTTCCGTGCCCTCATAGAGGACATGATAGAAAACGCCTATGCGTCTGATGTCAACGTGGGCGACCGTTTTCTGTGGTACACCAGTCCCGGCTGGATGATGTTCCCTTGGTTAGTCATGGGAGTAAATGGTCTTGGCGGCACCGTCGTCCTTTATGATGGTTCGCCGACTGTAAATGGAAACGAGACTCTGCTCGAACTTGCGGAGTCTGTACGGCTTACCCATATGGGTCTTTCCCCGCCGTTGATATCTGGTGTACTGGATGCGCTAAAGACAACGCGCGACTGGAAAAAACGTCTTAAGTATCTTAGAGAAATAAGATATACTTCCTCGCCACTTGCTCAAACCGTGGCAAAAAGAATGGCAAAACTCGGCTACCCCCCAGCCGGCGTCTGCGGGGGCACCGATGGCTGCTTCGCTTACTGCAGTGGAAATCCCCTGACAAAGAGATACGGGGCTACGATGATGCCCAGCCTAGGAATCGATGTAAACGTCGAGATACGAAACGATTCGGTCTGGAGAAAAGCAAAGGCCGGAGAGATCGGCCAAATAGTCATAAAACGACCGTTTCCTTCCATGACGAACGGTCTTCTGAATGACGATGAACGAAAAAGCCATTTCAGAGCCGCGTACTTCGGCTATGAAGATACTTCGAACAGGCCGGAAAGCTCGGAAATAAAATATTGGATCCACGGGGACCTGGCGTCGTTTGATAAAAAAGGCCGGTTCACGGTCCACGGCAGGGCAGACGACCTACTCATAGTGCATGGGAACAAGATAAGCCCGGCCGACGTACAAGACGTTATCCTTAGACTGAATAACGAGATTGCGGACGTAGCACCCATATCTATGTCAATAAAGAACGACGATGGAGGCGAGTTACTTGTTTTTGCTGTGCTGAAGCCGATTTCCGGTTCTAAAAACCGGGTTAAAAATGAAGTCTTAGAGGATCGCATAAAAGCGTGCGTGAAAGAACACGTTAACAGACTTGCAAAACCTTATGCCGTTTTCTTCGTGAAAGAGATCCCATACACAATAAACAACAAACCGGCCTTAAGGCTAGTAAGGGACGCGTTCGGCGGCAGTACTGTAGGAGATACATCTACAATAAAAAATAAGGAAAGCGTCGCAGAATTCACGGAGCTTGGTAGACGGTTCCGCATGACACTCGCTGGGACGAAGCACCTGCGCGGGCATAAATTTATTAACCTACGGCGTGCTAAGTAGACTGTACTATGAAAAATGACAGACGAGTTTATATCGTCTCGGGCGGAGTAACAAAGTTCGCAAAGGCCCACCCGGAGATGGATTTCAGGCTCATGGTAAAGAAAGCATTCGATTACGCCATGGCTGATGTGCCTTCGCTCAGCAAAAAAGACATAGACCGCAGCCGTATCTCGTATTTTTCTGACCATTTTACACGCCAATTAAAAGCTGCTTCGATGGTGCAGGATTACCTCGGCCTTAATCCAAAAGATTCGCGGAGGATAGAATGGGGCGGCGCGACTGGCGGCCAGTGCATACAGGCCGGTTGGGAGACGATAGCCAGCGGCAGAAGCGACGTATGCCTTGTGGCAGGGTTCGAAACGATGTCGAGGGTCGAGACTTGGAAGGGCAACGAATTCATAGCTCTAGCATCGGACACCAATTTCGATTATCCAGTGGGCGGTTTTTATACAGGCTACTATGCGCTTATGGTGCAGAGGCACATATATGAATTCCTTAGGAAGACCCGGTTTTACAATATAAAGGACGAAAAGACGGCACAGCGTGTGGCGACAAAGGAGGCCATGCGGATAATGGCGATGGTCTCGGTAAAGAACCATACGAACGCCTTACATAATCCGTATGCACAGTATCCTGCGAAGGCCACCCTAAAAAGTTCGCTAAAAGGTGAAATGATAGCGTATCCTCTGAACAGGCCGTCAATTTGCGCCATGAGCGATGGAGCTGCAGTACTGATACTTGCTTCGGAAGATGTCGCATATAAATACACAGACAACCCGGTGCTGATAAAGGGAGTTGGATGCGGCACCGATACGATGCGTCTTGCGGACAGGCCCCGCGAACACGTTCCACTGCTTCCGTGGGAGAACGAAAAAGACTATGAGAACTTAGATTACCCGGGCGTCCATTCGTTTAGGGCCGGCAGGACGGCGGCTTTAGAAGCATACCAACATGCTGGCATAACCAATCCAAAAAAAGAGTTGAGTTTTATAGAGCTCCACGATGCGTACGCAAGTTCGGAGATACAGACATACGAGGACCTTGGCCTGTGCAGATACGGCGAAGGCTACGATTTTGTCGAACAGGGCCATCCATTCCTAAAGAACATGGATTACGGGTTCGAACTAAAGGATAAAGGTACTATCCCCGTCAACCCCTCTGGCGGCCTGATAGCGTGCGGCCATCCCGTAGGTGCGACGGGCATAATGCAAGGCGTGTTCGCTTTCTGGCAGCTTCAAAACTCGATAAAAAAGCATTTCGGCAGCGAAAAACTCCAGATAAAGGATGCGAAGCGAGGTTTAATACACAGTCACGCCGGAACCGGGAGTTCCGTCACCGTAAGCGTGCTGGAGGCGGCTAGACGTGGTTAAAAAGTTCAGAAAGTTTCGCGATGTGATGAAAGAGATAAAGAGATCTGGGGCGGCGATTTTCAGTAGCAAAGACGGTGGCGAAAACTTAGTAATAGCGTATCCGTACAAGATTGATTACATACATAGTTATGCTGAAGACTCGGAATTTTTCCTCGGCCTGGCCAAAGGGAAGCTGCTCGGCAGCGCATGCAAGAAATGCAACCTAAAATATGGTACTCCTCGCGGACACTGCATGAGATGCGGTGAAGAGACTAGATGGATGGAACTGCCGCTGGAAGGTAGAGTGCACTCGTGGACGACATGCTACTTCGGAAGCGAGGAATTCCTCAAAGAAACTCCATTTAACTTAGTCTTAGTTGAATTTCAGGGCGTGAACACACCGTTCCTCTCTAGACTCGCAAATGCGAAGACACAGGATATATATATCGGGATGAAAGTGAAGGCCCAGTTCAGAAAAAATCCGAAATACTCGGTTTCTGATGTATATTTCGTCCCGGCACCTGAACCGGGTCGACTGGCGCACGAGCAGAGACGCCGTTAGTTTTAGAATTACGCAAGGTTTTTAATTGCCGCTGAGTTATCTAATGATGGAAAGACTGTTCCAGCAGCACGTAGAAGAGCTAAAGGAGCGGGGCGCCATAAGCGAAGGACACGTAAAACTTGCGGAAAGGGCAGATGCCGCCGCAGAAGAACTTTATTATCAAGAGATAGATTCGTATCTAAAGCGAGAAGTAAACATAAAGAACCACATCCGCGTTTTCAAGAAACATAGTCTTCTCGGCATACAAGTACCAGAACGATATGGGGGGGCTGGCGGAGACGCATACTCTCTGGCTATCGCATTCGAGCGGATTGGGCAAGTAGGAATGGGACCGCTGACGTTCCTGGACGTGCAGAATTGCTTGACCGAAAGCACGCTAATGCGCTGGGCGGATGAACGCCAGAAGAAAAAATACCTTGCACCGCTGGCGAAAGGCGACAAGACGATGTCTTTTTGCCTCACAGAGCCCGAATTCGGCAGCGACCCGAGCTCGCTAAAGACGACGTTCACGGAGGACGGCGACGGTTTCGTGCTAAATGGAGAAAAATACCTGATAACAAATGGCTCTGTCGCCGATACCTTCATAGTCTTTGCAAGGAACGACAAGAAGGGGATTTCAGCTATAATTGTCGACAAGGGCAAAGGCGTAAACGTGGAAGCAGAGATAACAGAAAAGCTCGGTCTTTTCACATCTGACACGACATTCTTAAGATTCGACGGCGTATTCGCGCCTAAAGAAAACCTGCTCGGAGAATTCGGAATGGGACTATCTATAGCTTATACCGGATTGCTGAGCGGTCGTTTAGGCATAGCTTCCGGATGTGTGGGGGTGATAGAGGACTGCCTTAGCGCTTCTTTGTCTAGGGCTAGAGAGCGCGTGCAGTTCGGGAAACCTATAGGGCGGCATCAACTTGTACAGCATCGGCTCGCGACAATAGAAGAAAATCTAGAGAACGCAAAGCTGTCGGTTGAAGCGGCGGCTTACTGGAAGAAAAAACACGATTCTGATTTTAAAAACTTGGACTTGCGCAGAGACGCGGATCATAGAATCACGCTGGCTAAGGTCATAGCGACTAACGCGGCGTCTAAAGCGGCGGATAATGCAGTTCAGATCTTCGGGGGATTCGGGTATTCGACGCTGGCGCAGCCTGGTAGACATTACGTGGATGTGCGCGCATCGAGGATATACGAGGGGTCCAACGACGTGTTGGAACTAAAACTGGCCTCAGATCTTTTGGGCAAAGGCTTCGAGGCCTACAGGTAAAATACTTAAAATGGGCAAACTATGAAGGATCATAGCTTTTGGCGCAAGAAAATAGAAGCGTTATCTAGCAGAATTGCAAAAAATAATCCGACCTACAATAAATGGGAAAGAGAGGTGCTTCAAAGTTGGCTTAAAAGTCGTGATAAAAAGCCAGGTTACGCTCACAAGCTGACATATTCGGCAGAGGACGTGCCTGCCGGTCAAGACAATATGCCGGGTGTGTATCCTTTCACGCGCGGGATATACCCTGACATGTACAATGGCAAGATCTGGTCGATGCGCATGTTCTCGGGTTTCGGGACGCCAGAAGACACAAATGAAAGACTCAAATATCTTCTAAAGCAGGGGGAAACTGGGCTCAGCATAGCTTTCGATGAACCCACGCTGTACGGGATAAACTGCGACGATGCGCGGGCAGAGGGCGAAATAGGCCGCTGCGGCGTTAATGTAACCACGCTAAAGGACATGGAGGTAATCTTCAAAGACATACCGCTTGAAAAAGTCAGCACTTCGATGACCATAAACGCCCCTGCGATAATATTATTCGCCATGTTCGTCTCAGTGGCGCAGAAGCGCGGAGTCCCGCTTGCCATGCTGTCTGGTACGCTACAGGCCGATATGCTAAAAGAATACATCGCGCAAAAGGAGTGGGTATACCCTCCGGAAGCACACCTCCGATTAATGCGGGATATGATGGTCTTTTCCACCAAGAAGATGCCAAAGTGGAACCATGTCAGCGTATCGGGCTACCACATAAGGGAGGCCGGAGCAACCGCGGTGCAGGAACTGGCATTTACCCTTGCAGACGGCTTCTATTATATAGATATGGGTATAAAAGCTGGCCTGGATGTCGACGAATTCGCCCCCAGGATATCGTTTTTCTTTGACTCTTCTATAAACATGTTTGAGGAAATAGCTAAGTTCAGGGCGGCTAGAAGGATCTGGGCAAGGGTACTAAAAGATAAGTACGGCGCAAAGGACCCTCGCTCGCTGAAGCTTAGGTTCCATACACAAACATCTGGCTACACGTTGTCATGGCAACAGCCTTTGAATAACATCGTGAGAACCTCCCTAGAAGCGCTGTCCGCCGTGCTCGGCGGTACACAGAGCCTACATACTAATTCCTACGATGAAGCGCTAGCGCTCCCTACAGAAGCTGCCGCGAAAGTCGCACTACGTACACAGCAAATAATAGCCGAGGAGACCGGTGTCGTTGACGTAGTAGATCCACTCGGTGGCTCTTATTATATAGAGAATTTGACGCAGAGAATGGAACTAGAAGCGTACCGCTATTTCGACAAGATAGATTCGATGGGCGGCATACTTGAAGCAATAAAGAATGGTTATCCGCAGAAGGAGATTGCTAAATCATCCTATGAACGGCAGACTCGGTTAGAAAGTCTTGAAGACGTTATGGTGGGCGTAAATAAGTACAAGGATGATGAAGAAAAACCAATAAATATACTTAGAATAGACAGGAAACCGGAGATGATACAGAGGAAACGTCTCACAAGCATTAAAAGGGCTCGGGATGAGAAAAAAATCGTGGCATGCCTTAAAAAATTGAGGGCGGCGATGGCCTCTGATGACACGAACACCGTGCCGTACGTGATCGCTGCGGTAAAAGCCTACGCGACACTCGGCGAGATAATGGACGTGGGGAGAGAAGTCTATGGTGAATGGAAAGAACCTAAAATACTCTGAAAAACCCATAAGAGTATTGATAGCGAAACCGGGAATAGACGGACACGATCGGGGTGTTTACGTACTTGCTAGGGCGTTTAGAGATGCTGGGATGGAAGTCATATACCCTGGCCTGCTACCTACTCCAGAAAGCATAGTGGACGCGGCGATAGATGAAGACGTTGACGTTATAGCGCTAAGTCTCCTGAACGGTGCCCATATGGCTGTGTTCACCAAAGTTATGAAGACCCTAAACAAGAAAAAAGTAAAGGACATAGCTGTTGTCGGCGGCGGTATAATACCAGATGAAGATAAACCAAAATTGGAAAAAATTGGGGTCACCGGCAATTACGGACCGGGTACGCCTTTATCAGTAATAATAGAACATGTAAAAATGAGGGCGTTTGCTGTGCGCAACGAAAAATGGGGAAGAAAGAAAAGAGCTACTTAGGTACCTTAGAGCGCGGAATAAAGAAGGGCGAGAGGCAAAGCATCGCGAGGGCGATAACGCTCGCCGAAAGCGACCCGGCTTCCTTTTCTACGATTATAAAGGCAGTCTACGACCCAAAGAAGTACATGCACGTAGTGGGAGTTATAGGCCCGCCTGGCTGTGGAAAGAGTTCGCTGATAGCTTTGCTCGCCCCGAAACTCGTTGAAAATGGCCATCGGGTCGGCATAATCGCGGTCGATGCATCGAGTCCATTTACCGGCGGTTCGTTTCTAGGCAATAGAATACGTATGCAAGATGTGCTCGACAACGACAAGATATTCATGAGAAGTATGGCCAGTCGCGGAGCGAAGGGCGGGCTCGCTATGGGCGTGATGAACGCCGCGCTAGTCCTTGGAAGTGCCGGTTTTGACTATGTGATAGTTGAGCCCGTCGGTTCCGGACAGGCAGACGTTGATATACTAGATATAGCATCGACGATAATAGTTGTGCTGGCGCCGGGGCTCGGGGACGAGGTACAGGCTGCGAAAGCAGGGCTCATGGAAATCGGCGATGTGTTCGTAGTAAATAAATCGGATCTTCCGGGGGCGGAAAAGGCTGAGAGAGACCTAAGATATTTCGTGTCTACTTCTCCGCCAAATGGAGAAAGACAGAAGATACTTTCAACGAGCGTCCGTCTTAAACGCGGCATCGAAGAGCTCTTAAAAGCCACAATTGTACACGAAACGCACGTGGACAAAGATGCTTTTAAGATTAGAAGGCTACGGCTAGAAGCCTCGCGAATAGCAAAAGAAATATTTTCCACCAAAGTCGACGAGTTGGCCAAGGAAAAAGAGAAATGGATAGCAGATCTGTCATACACCAGCATCGACCCCTATTCTGCGGCAGAGAGGATCGTCTATGCGGTAGAATCGCGCGACAGATAACGAATTAAAATACGAGTTGTTATAGATTAATATATGCTACAGGAATTCAAAGACCAAAAACCGGTCATACACCACACGGTTTATGTCGCCGATAGCGCTGAGATAATCGGAGACGTCAAAATAGGTGAGAACTCGAGTGTCTGGAACGGTGCGGTGCTGCGCGGTGATATGCACTATATAAAGGTAGGTAAGAACGTAAGCATACAAGACAATGCCGTCCTTCACGGGACTCTTTTTGAGTACCCGACGATCATCGGCGACAATGTCTCTATAGGTCATAGTGCAATTGTGCACGGTTGCACTATAGGTAACAACTGCCTGATAGGTATGGGCTCTGTGATTTTAGAAGGCGCCGTTATAGGTGACTGGTGTATAATAGGTGCCGGTGCGGTGATTACTGAAGGCTGCGAGATATCCGATGGAAGCCTAGTGCTGGGTGTCCCGGCCAGGGCAGTAAAAAAAATAACTAAGGACCATAAGGACCGGATAACAAAGAACTGGGAGAGCTATGTAGTACTAAAAGATATGTACCTCCAAAGTCGAAAAAAGTAGGTTTTCTATCTTTTGTCTATAGGGATGTATGGCAAGTCCAGTTTGCCCGTATACTTTTCTAACGGCCTGAACAGTTTGTTGTTCTGCCAATATTCAAGAACGTGCGCACACCAGCCAAGACTCCTGCTGGCAGCGAAGATGGGCGTAAAAAGGTCTTCGGGAATCTCTGCCCACGCATACAATGGTGCGGCAAAAAAGTCGACGTTCGGCCAGATGCCTTTAGTTTCGCCTAAGCGCTCGACCATTATCTTCTCGGCTTCTAAAGCTATCTGCGCGAGATTCTTCACGTCCTCTGGAGCATTAGCCCTTACCTGTTTTTCGAGGTAGGCTTTCAGGATTCTGGCGCGCGGATCGTACGTTTTGTACACTCTATGACCAAAACCCATTATCTTCTGTTTATTTTCCAAAGCATCGTTTATGTACGCTTCCGTATTTTGCGGGCTCCCTATGGCGCGCAACATCTTCAGCGCAGCTTCGTCCGCTCCGCCATGCAAGGGGCCTTTTAGCGCAGAAACTCCTGCAGTTACAGCCGAATAGATGTCCGCTAGTGTCGATGCTGCTACCATGGTAGTGAATGTAGACGCATTAGAGCTGTGTTCCGCGTGCAACATAAACATCAGATTCATCAACTTCTCGATGTCGGGATCAGCGCGTTTCCCATTTAACATATAAAGAAAATTCGAAGCGTGGTCTAGGTTATTGTCGGGTTTTACATAGGGTTTACCGTGGCTAAACCTGCCTATCGTAGCGGCTATGCATGCCGTCCTGGCGATTATTCGTATGCTACGCCGAAGATTGGCTTCGGGGCTTGAATCGTCGAGTTCTCCATCGAAAGCGGCGAGAGCCGACATAGCGGTCCGCATTATATCGGTTGGGTGGGCTTTTCCGAGCAGTCCTTTTATAAGATTCTGCAACTCTTCTGGCACGTTCCTGTAGCTTCTAAGTTCGTTTACGAATGCCTGCAACTCCTGTTTTTTCGGAAGTCTTCCATATAGAAGCAGATAGGACACTTCCTCAAAGTTAGAATTCTGGGCCAAACTTTCAATGGTATACCCACGATAATAAAGTTTGCCGGCTTGGCCGTCTACCTTCGATATCTGGCTCTCAGCGATATAGACGCCTTCTAATCCAACATGTATCTCCGTTTGGTTTTCATCTACCATGCTAACTCCCCTCCTTTTTAAGTTGTTCGTCCAATTTTTGGTAGGACGCGTAACCTATCACTTCGTATTGCTCGTCCCTTGTCATAAGATCGCTTAATATGTTTTTCTGCGTGCCTTCTTTTGATATGACCTTAAACGTTTTTTCCATCGCTTTTGCGGCGGCCCTAAATGCCGTTACTGGGAATATCACGTATTTGAAACCGAGTCTTTTGAATGTCGCTGCCGGGATATACGGTGTCTTGCCAAATTCTGTCATATTCGCTAGGAGAGGCCGCCGCACGTTCTTAGAGAATGCGGCAAATTCGGCTTCGGACATCAGCGCCTCTGGAAATATCGCATCTGCGCCCGCCTCTACATAAATCTTTGCTCTTTCTATAGCGTCATCGAGACCGTTAACGCTTCGAGCGTCGGTCCTAGCTATTATCAGCATGTCCCTCCTCGCTTTTAAGGCGGCTTTTATCTTTCGGACCATCTGTTCTGGTTCCACGACCTCTTTACCATCGAGATGACCGCATCTTTTAGGCAAAATCTGATCTTCTATGTGCACTGCATCAGCGCCCGCGGCTTCCAGTGTCTTTACCGTTCTGTATACATTTATCGGTTCGCCGAAACCCGTGTCTATATCTGCTATCACCGGCAGTCCAGCTGCCGCTTTTATCCGTCTTACTCCTTCTGCAACTTCATCCAACGTAAGGAGCCCTATATCTGGGATTCCTAAGGAGGACGTTAGCGCACCTCCAGACAGATAGACTGCGCCAAAGCCCGTTCTTTTGGCTAGTTGTGCGCTGAAGGCATTGAATACGCCAGGCACGACCAAAAAATCTGCTTTTAATAACGGGTTAACCATACCGTACACTTCTGAAAAGATCACTTACGAACTCATACAGAACTCGACTCATATTATTTATATACATCTTCTTAATATAAACGATGAGTGATGTGCGATGACACTAATATAAATATGAGGTGACACTCTTTGTAGTAATATGGATGGATTTGAATCGATGGGGTTGAACTCTAATTTGCTTTCTGCGCTAAAGAGGATAAATTTCAATGATCCTACAGATGTACAGAAAGAAGCAATACCCGTGGTGCTCACTGGAAAAGATGTTGTTGTTAGGGCCAAAACCGGGACTGGAAAGACGGGTGCGTTTCTTATACCGATAATGCAGATGACAAAGGCGGAGGAATTTAATTCTGCTCTAGTAATACTGCCTACTAGGGAGCTGGCACTTCAGGTCGCGCATGCTGCTGAAAGCATAGCGGAAAGCCTAGGTCTTAGAGTAGCTACGGTATATGGTGGCGCGTCTATGGACGTCCAGATTAGGAGTCTCAGGAAGGGTGTTAATATAATCGTAGGAACCCCCGGCAGGCTTATAGACCTGATGCGACAGGGCGAGCTGACTCTTCAAAAAATAAAGTTCCTCGTACTTGACGAAGCGGACATAATGTTCGACATGGGCTTTATAGAAGATATTCAGTTCCTAATATCGAAATTACCCACTTCAAGGCAGACTATGCTCTTTTCTGCCACCATGCCGGAAAGCGTTTCTGCCCTTGCGCGAGATTATATGCGGGAGCCCGTACGGATAAGCGTCGGACGTGAAGAGGAGGTGACTGTAACCACCATAAAGCACTATTACGCGATAGCGCGGGGAAGGGAAAAACTCTCAATGTTATTGGCATATATAAAACAGTACAAACCAGAAAAGACCATAGTTTTTGTTAACACGCAGAGGATGGCCGATTTGATATTCGAACTTCTAAAAAAGGAAGGTTTCGATGTCGCGCTTATGCATGGCGGCCTTAGCCAAGCTAAACGTGAATACTCTCTATCAGGTTTTAGAAAAAGCACGCAGTTTCTTATAGCAACAAACGTCGCGGCTCGAGGCTTAGATATAGGCGGCATATCCGACATAATAAACTTCGATGCTCCTGAAGAACCTGCAGTGTATGTGCACCGGGTCGGCAGATCTGCTAGGATGGGGGCAGATGGACGTGCGTTTACGATATTTTCGCACGCGGAAAGATACCTGGTGGATGAGATACCTTCGTACGCAAAAGTAAAAATGGAACACCTAGACTTGGACACCGGTGCGTACAGGTACGCAGAGGAGTTCACGATTCCGCGCTTCGCACGCAGTCGTTTCGGCGGCGCCCAGTCTGGGCATCCCAAGAGACGTTTCGGCGATCAGCATCACGGTGGAAATCGCTCGGGATTTGGAGGGGGCCGTGGGGGCGGATCACGCAGACATGGCGGAGGTCATAGTGGATTCAGACACGGTTACGGCAGCGCCGGCCGATAAAATCGTTTAGATCTCAGATGCGGCCAGTATCTTCCATAATTTATCTATTATGGCAGCATCCGCTAGAAACTTTCTCTTCCCATACCTTATGTTGTCTATAAGCGCGTCTAGGCTCTTTTTCTGGTCGTCCGCTATCTCAAGGACTGGAGGAGTCTTGTCTTCCGAATATCTTTATCTGCTTTGGGGCTCCCCAGCGCGTCAAAATCACCTGACATATGCGGGGTAAGTTATTAAATTAAGTAAGAAATAAATGGATATTTAAGCATTTTATAGTTAATACTACTATGGGAACGGTCGCAGAAGCACTCCGAGCACTCAGGTCCTGCAAGACTTTCGTGGGATTTTACGCCAGCGGAGATCGCTACAGATATGAATATTGGACGCGCGATCTGTCATTCAGCCTTAAAACGCTGCTCGGGCTTGGCTACCATAGGCAGGTAAAACGCCAACTCTCTGCCATATGGGCAAAACAGCGAAAAACCGGTGAGGTTCCGACTCTTTTCGTGAACAATCGACTCGTGTGGTTGCTAAAAAAGACTTTCAGGGCAGTTAAGATGCACCGGGTGCCTTTCATGCTGGAACACTATCTCGGCCTTGAATTCTTTTTTAACGAGTGGACCGTCGATTCCACGCCGCACGCCCTAATATCGACCTATGAATACGCTTCCCATACAATGGACAAAAGCCTGATTGAAAAGTTTGGACCGAATATAAAACTGGCGTTAGGCTACATAAAAAACCGTTCGACGAATGGCCTGCTTGTCGGATCTGACTGGCGCGATACGATGATACACCAAAAGGACAAAGTGCTTTTGTCAAACCAGTGTCTCCTTTACCGAATGTACGAGTTGCTTAGAAAGACGCGTGAGGCCGATTACATAAAGCGCAGGATAAACACGGATTTTTGGGATGGAGATCATTACATAGACCGGCTTGACAGTAAAAACATCGACTCCCTTGGCTTGTCTCTCGGAGTAATATTCAATATCATTCCAAAAGACAGATATGCTTCGGTGGCTAAGCTTTTAAAGGCCTGCGAATCGAGATATGGCGTGCGGAATATGTTGATACGCGACAAAAACATGGATCCGGATCGGCTAAGGATCCCTACATGCGATCAGTATTCTGTAGTGTGGCCTTTTATATCATGCTATGCGGCCATGGCGCTGAATAAGATGGGCTACAAGCGCCTTGCCATCGCGGAGATGAACAAGATGAGCGAGCTAAATGGCTTCAATGAATGGTACTCTCCAGATTCCGGAAAACCTTTGGGGAGCAAAAATCAGCTTTGGACCGCTGCTTTATACTTAGAAAGTGTAAAGGACGTGGGTCAAATCTGAAGACTCTTTCGTTCCACGCAATAGTATTATTATTTAAGACACGTTCGCTTATTATTTATATGGATGTCCAGCCCCCACAGGAAACGCGCATGGTTTTGTATGACAAACCTCCACGTGGTCCTGCTGCTAGTGGAACAAAAAAGGCGCTTCTAGGAGTAGGAGTCTTCCTCGTGGTATGCATTGCCGGATACTTAATGCTATCTTTGCTTTTCCCACAGGAGCTATCTCTGATAACTAGTGCCATCATATCAAATCTTAACAATCCCAAATCCAATCAGACGTTTGTGGCATCTGGTGTGAAATTCGTATATCCTGCAACGTGGGTGCCGGTAAACGTGAGCATATTCGCCTCTGTGGTATACAATCAGACTAACTCATCACAAAACAACCGGTTCCAGAACAAGACACAGATTGGGGTAATCGCACCTGCGTCTGAGATACTGTCTCTCGTGGCCAACGGACCTGGGCTCTTGAGCAGATATCTGAGCAATCCAAAGAGTTTTAGACCACCATCAAACCTTACGTTTATAATAGCGGGGGCCGCTACGATATTAAACAGGAGTTTTAATCCTCGCCTAACTATAGTCGAAACTGTATCTAATGCGAGCATAAAAAACATAACTCTAGGTGGCTACAATGGTGTGCACGTAAACATCGCCAATGAAACGGTAATAAACATCACGGCGACGTACGCCGAACTCTCGGTGGCCGAATCACACGGAAGCGTTTGCTTTGTCTTTGGATTTACTGGAGAACGCGGTGAGATTAGCGACCTGAACCAGTCTTTCTATAGGGTGTCCCAGAGCCTACAATGCTCTTTTAGCCAGATAGGCACCAGCGTTCCAGTTCCAATCCTTGATAGGTTTCTTTCGCTTTTGAGCTGAAGATTAACGCTTAGCTAATTTATTAATATCAGCGGATCGTTCGTTATCTACGCGAGAATTTCCACTTTTTATAGCGCTAGTCGCCAATTTATCCTTGCGAACAATCTAAAGCGTATAGTATAGCACGAAACGGTAGAAAACTATTTCGTAAAAAGACATTCTAAGAAAGGCTTCTAAGCACCATTCCGTCTTTCCTTGAGAAGAGTCCCCAATATCTCTACGCCAGTCCTTATCTCGTCGATGGACGGGTTGCTGAAGTTAAGTCTCATGGTGTTATGGCCCTTATCATTGTAATAAAATCCGGAGCCCGGTATGTATGCTACACCACGTTCTAATGCAAGTGGCAGGAGTTTGTGCGTGTCGAATTTTTCGTTTAGCCATACAAAAACAAACATCCCGCCCACCGGTCTGCTATAGCGACAATCACTCGGAAACCACTTGTCCAAGCTTTCCAACATGACGTCTTTTTTCTGGTTGTAGAGCATCTTTATTCGCGGGATATTCTGCTGTATGACGCCTCTCTTAAGGGTTTCCAGAGCTATCTTTTGGCTGAAAGTAGAGGTGTGCAGATCCACGCTTTGTTTCATAAGTTCTATCTTCGCTATGATCTCTTTGCTGGCTACGATCCAGCCGAGTCTTAAGCCTGGCGATAATATCTTGCTGAATGTGGAGGTATATATCACTCTGCCCTGCGTATCGAGGGATTTTAGCGCGGCCGGAGATGCTTCGCCGAAGGAAATAAACCCAT
>JAKATQ010000017.1 GCA_021818665.1 Nanobdellota archaeon
CAGCGTGTCCGCAGTTCGCACCACCGGACGAGGCATACCAGAAGACTAATTATAGCGATGCTGCATCTTCATCTATTAATGCCCGCAGTTCGCACCACCGGACGAGGCATACCAGTGTTCAACGGTTCCATTGTACAGCTTGCAGCTTATCTGCGCGCCGTAGCTGACGTTTCCACAAGAATACTCTACGCCGGTTGCGTCATTGTTAGAGTAAGAGCACCAAGCTGATGGATTATTGGACGCAGAGGCTTCAGAGCAGGCAGTGTTGCAATTATTAGCATATGCCTGTAGCGCTGCTGAATTCGGATTAGTAGCAGAGCCGAATCCTTTGAAGCCACCGAGCACGAAGACAATGAAAAGAACCAGAATTAGAAGACCTATAGCGATAAGGATGACCGTGTTTATCGGCAGACCTTGTGCTTTTTTGTTCATAAACGATAGACAAATCTATAGTATTTAAAGCTTTTTCCTCTGCTTTTTAGATAGGCTGTTCTATTTTTACATAAGCTTACGTGGTACGGATGAAGAGCCGTGCACGTAAAGAGGTTTTATTTTTAGACAAGATATTTAAACGCCGGATTGTTAGCATAGGATAAGGACTATGTACGTAAAAAGGCTAGTGATTGACGCGGTAAAGCCCGTCGGAGAATACAGCATAATCGACCTTGCCACGGATATGTCCCGTCATGTAAAGGACGGGGCGGTATCTATAAAAGTGGAAGAGGTCGACATACGCACGGAAGGTCTCAAGATAACCCTCGAAGGCAGAAAGATCGACTTTATCGGCATCCAGAAAGCGATGAAAGAACGCGGTGCGGTGATAAACAGCCTGGATGAAGTGTCGGTAAGTGCTGATGGAAAGCGGACGGATTAGGTACACCATCCTCGGCTTGAGCGACGGTCTGTTCCTCGGCATAGGTCTTTCACTTGGCGTATCGTTCCTGCAAAATTACAACCTTACTTTGACGTCTATACTGCTGGTAGGGATAACCGGTGCGCTGTCCAACATGTTTTCCACGTATAACGCCGAAAACTATGCTACCGGAGAGCAGATGAGGGAGTACAAACGCTTCCTTTTCGTGAAGGACTATAATCCTGGCAAACTGGCTGGCAGCAGGCACGCCAAGAGCGTTAGGTACGCTTTCCTCAACTTTGTCTTTACGCTGCTCGGCAGCGCGATAGTGCTGGCGCCGTACGCCCTTTTTTACTTCACCGGATACGGGCACCTGCAAGAGGCCAGCGTAATATCGCTCGTAGTGAGCCTTGCCGTGCTCGGGTTGATAGGCTCGAGGTACTCCTCCGAGACTATCGGGAAGATAAAGGCGGGGCTTAGGATCGTCGGGATAGGGATAGCGATAGCCGCTGCTAGTTCAGCTGTAGGGTTAGCTCTCAGCGTGCTGGTCTAGAAACCGGTTTGCCGTTTTGGGCGAGCCTGTCCATCCTTTCATTGAACTTCATGCCTTTGGATATTATCTTGTCTATATCACTGCCCGTCATGTCAACTTTCTCCCCATGGATCAGACGTCTCCCAAGCGAGAATATCTCGCTGAACGTCGCTATGTCTTCAGCGTTTACGACCTTCGCCTTCTGTAGCGACTCCAGCATCTCGTTGATCACTTCCGGCGACGGCGGTACTTCACCGTGCCGCATTATCACCGCTTGGGCGGAATTGACGACCGACCAGTAGACGTCGGTGACCGCACCAGCCATCCTGAGCCTCGCAGAATCTCCATAAAGCTGGCTCCTCGCAAGGGCCGCATAGATCGACTCCTCCGTCGGTTTTATCTCGCCTTTCTGGAGAAGGACCTGCAGCGGCTCAAAGTATCCTGTGTCTATGAGCGGGACGCCGTATTTCAGCACGTTTATCGACACCGGATCCGCGGCTATCACACCCCTCCAGAACGCGGTGAGCGTGACGAAGTTAAGGTGGAGTTTTATCGACTTCTCGGCCTTTACGAGCCCGTCTACGTCAGTATAAAAGCCCCCCATAAGCTTGTTGTCAAGGACGTTAAGCACGTCGTCCATCACGACCATTATATCCACATCGCTTTTCGGCGTTTCCTTCCCCTTGGTGAAGGAGCCGAAAAGTACTATCGTCTTTATCATCTTGGGATATTTCGCGAACATTTCCCTTGCGAATTTATAAGCTGCATCGTATCCGCGCAATACCAACTTCCCCTGTTCGCTGTTTTCGTCCATATCAAAAACTCGGTGCCCCCGAAAATCCCCCACCTCTTTTTTCATTCATGTATCCTGCGCCCGTCGCAGGAAGTATCCCAGAAAAACTACTGTACGTAGGGAAGAAGTCTCCTTTGAGCCCAAGGTCCGAATAGCTCGCGTAATCACCTATAATGGACGAGTACGGCGCGGCAGCGTAGTCCGGAAGGCTTTTATAAGGCGTGTTACCGAACAGCGGCGCGTCCATGTACTGATACGACACACCTGCACCGACGTCGATACCGCCGGTGCCCCCAAAAACCTCCATTATAGCGGGCGCCTCTACGCCTGCGTTTTTCAGCGCCTCGTATATCTCCTTGACCGGGGCGTTACCTTCTCCTAACGGAAGGTGTGCATCCACATGCCCCATGTTGTCGTTTAGGTGGTATCGCTTCAGGTAGTCCTTGGTGCTCTTTGCCATCTCTATTATTTCACGGTCCGTGTACGGTTTTCCGGTCTTCGGGTTAGTATAAGATTTGAAGATGTTCAGGTGACCCACATCCAGATTTATCCCTATCATCTGCTCGCTTATCTCTTCTGCCGAACTTCTTGAAAGACCGTCGCGTTTTTGGAGCTCCTTTACCAGAAGCGCGCGCGCTTCTTTCACGGCAGCCGCGGTTTCAGCAGGATTGCTTAAGGACATGTCGGGAGTCATGGTGTTTTCTACGAGTATCATAGGCTTAGTCTTCGTGCGTTCGTAAGAGAAAAGCGCTGCATCCTTTATGCCCTCGGCTGCGAGTTTCGGCGCCTTCTGCTCGAACGTCGTAAAGCGCTTGTCTAGGTTCTGAGTCTCCAGTTCGAGTATCTTACGTCTCCTTTCTAAGTCTTCCGTCATCTGGCTGAAGGCTTCGCTTCTCTTTGTCAGTTCTTCCACTTTACTTCGATCCCCCTTAGCGGCGGCTACGGCGAGTTCAGCCGCCAGCGCACGGTTGTTGTACTCGAGATTGCGTTTTGTGATCTCAAGGTTGGCTATTTCCTGACTGGCCTGCATCCTCGACTGGTCTTTTTTGAAGTCGAATGCCGCCTGCGGGGATAGCTCTACTGCCCCATCGACCTCTTTTATGCCGCTCTTTAGGCGGTTATATGTATCCTCGCCGTATATGTCCTTGAACTTCGCTATGTTCATATTGCTGAACTTTTCCGGACCCACCGCCATGACTTTGTTTTCGTTGTTGTCGTAGGCCACTATGCGCGCGTTCTTGTCGGGATTACCGAACTGGTCGAATGCGGCGTGGAATATCACCGGCATGTTCTTCCTGCCCATAGTCGCACCTATGTCGTCAGCAAACTTTATCGCTTCGTTTGCCTCATGTGTGGACAGTCTCTTATAATCTGGATCTCGTTTGCCGGAATTCGGGTCTATACCCGCGAAGTTTATGGCCCATGGGGCGTGTACGCTAAGGTCTACGTCGTTTGTCCTCGCGAGGTTCGCTATCGCCTGCCTCTCCGTCTTGCCGAGGCCTTCGGCCGAGGTGCCCCTCTCTCCACCAAGACCGTACATGCTAGCGAGGTCTATCTCCGCCATCTGCGTGCCGGACCTTAGTATCTTTGCGAACGCCGCCAGCTGGTCGTGCTCTCCGATGGAAAGCCCCAGCGCCTTCGTCTTGAAAGCATTGCTAAACTCATTGTTCAGTACGTAATCGGTCATATTTTGTATCCTATAAGATTGAACGTATTCGTTGGATTTATAGGTTTTAAGCCGTATTATACAACCCATCTCTGCCGTAAAATCACGGTAGCGTTCTTTAGCTTATTGGATGTTAACTAATATATAAATCTTTCTTTACTATTAAATAGTTATTTTTTGACTATTACTATCGGACAAGCTTTATATTGGTTCCGGTTAAAGAATAACGCTATGAGGATGCCGCTTCTAAAATGAGGGTTGCAGTAATAAAAGAGAGCGAGTGCGAAGCTCCGGATAACTGTGACTATGTATGCGCGGCCGTGTGTCCGCGTGTCAGAGAGGGCTTTACCCACACGGTCTATGCCAAGGAAAACAAGAAAGCCGCTATAGACGAAGACCTGTGCATCTCCTGCGGCATCTGCGTAAAGCGGTGCCCGTTTGATGCTATAAGGATAATAAACCTGCCGGATGAGATGGCTCGAGAGCTGGTTTTCCAATACGGACAAAATGCCTTCAGAACTTTCAACATAGCCAGTCCAATGGAGGGCAAGATCATTGGACTGGTAGGCAGAAACGGGATAGGAAAGACTACCAATGTTAACCTCGTTTCCGGTGATCTAGTGCCGAACTTCGGCGCCTTTCAGAATCCTCCGCAGAAAACAGAGGTCCTAAAAAGGTTCCGTGGAAAGGATATACAGCCATACCTCACGAGGCTCTATGAAGGCGGAGTCTCCGTGAGCAAAAAGCCGCAGGATATTGTACTGAGCGGCAGGGTGAGCGACATCGTGACGGAGAACAAATACGGCCTTGTTAGAAAAGAACTAATGGACAGAGACGCGCAGACGCTGTCGGGCGGGGAGACACAGCTGGTCGCCATAGCGCGGGCGCTAGACGCAGATTCTTCTGTATATATCCTAGACGAGCCCATGAACTATCTTGACATAGCCCATAGGATAAAAATAGCGGAAGCCGTCAGGACTAACCTAGCCGGAAAAACGACAGTCGTGGTTGAACACGACCTAATAATGTTAGATTACTTGACAGATTTCATACAAATACTGTACGGTTCCGATGCAAACTATGGCATCGCATCGCACCTTATGGTGTCTAGGAACGGAATAAACTCCTATATAAAAGGCTACCTTCCCGTCGAGAACGTACGATTCAGAGACTACGAAATAAAGATAAGAAAAACTTTAGGCGCCGGTACGTCCCACGAAGTCGTTTCGTGGCCGGATTTCGAGACAGAAGTCGGACGGTTTAGACTTAAGACAAAAGCCGGAAAGCTTTTCGAAGGCGACATAGTCGGCGTAATAGGAGAGAATGGCATCGGCAAGACCACGTTCATGCGTTCGCTGGTCGGCCTTATCGACACGAACGTGGGCCGGCTGAACTTAGGAATAAAGATAGGTTATAAACCGCAGTTCATACAACGATTCACTGCGCTGGTCGGAGACGTATTCAGCGGCATAAAACCTGCCTATGGTGACGATCGAGATTTTCAGGATTTGATCAACAAGATGGAAGTGAATAAGCTGTTAAACAAGAACGTGAACTCATTGTCCGGTGGCGAGCTGCAGAAAGTCGCGATAATAACGACACTGATGTCGAACGCCGACGTTTTCATGCTCGACGAGCCGTCGGCGAACCTTGATATTGAGGATCGTCTCAACGTGATGTCGGTGATATCGTCCTTCGTGAGCTCAAAGAAAAAATGTGCGATTGTCGTGGATCACGACGTGATGTTCCTTGATTCGGTGTGCTCGAAGACCATACTTTTCCGCGGCGAGGGCGGAAAGAGTGGTTTTTCCGATGAGATAGTAGAGACGACGGAGGCTATAAACAATTTCTTGAAAAGGGCCGGCGTGACTATGCGCAGGGACTCGGAAACTGGCAGGCCACGCATAAATCAAAGAGGAAGCCGCATGGATTCTGAACAGAAAGCGAGCGGCAGGTTCTTCAGCGAATAAAACGCCGTTTTTATCTTCTGCTGAGTGACAACATGGCCGCGATATTTCTCCACACGAAATGACGAGGTAATACTCTGGTAATATAAAATTAGTCCTTTTAGAATAGTTCGTCTCATATCTGTATTGAGGTGGGGGATATGGATAAGGGGGTGGAGGAACTTAAAAAATTGTACGAGCGCCTGCTCGAACACATTACACTGTACAACCAGTACAGGAACAATGTGGGCTTCGACAAAGCCGTAGAACTGAGCAAGCGACTTGTAAGAATAAACGACTTGGCTATAAAGAACGGTACATACAAAGGCGACTTGGAGACGGATTTGAGTGACTTTGAGAACAAATTGATATCTGAGAAAAACAACCGGGCTGTGCTGTTTATTTAGGCTTTTTATCGCAGGCGAGTGCTGTGGGCGGGCTACCGCCCGCCAGTATCTTCTTCAAATTTCGATTTGTATGTCTACCAAATCGAACGCTAGCACGTATAGCGTGGTGTTCCCTTGCTTCGTGCCGGATTTCGTATAGCCGGTAACCAGATAGTTGTTCGGTTCTGCATTGGATGGGCTCCCAAGCTGTATAGTGCACGTTCCTGCGGGAGTATTGTTGAAGACTTTCCAGCCAGTGAGGATCTGTTTCTTATTGTTTACGACGGTGCAGTTGGCCGTGTTCAGCGTCGTGTTTTCCGTGGGAAAGGCACTCTGTATGGACAGAGAAAAATTGCACGAACCACCACATACTGAACTAGTGTTTGTGACTATCATCGGTTCGTTGAAAGAGGCTATAGTCGAAAGCGAGGCAAAGGTAGGCGAGGCGTACGTGAAAAGTCGCGATAGTGGGAGCGCGTAATCCGTGTAGCTGTTCTCAGTATAAACGGATATAGTGTACGGCGTGTCCACTTCCTTGCCGAGCGTATTTTGGATGTATGTCTGGAAGGTCCCGCTCGGGCCCCCGTTCTGGAGGCCTACAATCTGGACTTGAGTAGTATTCACTAGCATAAACGCCGATGTGGCCGATGCGAACGTCTCGGATATGTCAGATTGCGCAAAGAGGTTCCCGTTGAGAGTGGTGTAGTAGGAAGAAAGGGCGTATGCGCTACCTATTATAGATAATATCAGCACCATCCCTATGACCAGGTCCATCGTGAACACCTGCGCCCTCATGACAACCACTCCTTATAGATAAGTTTTATTATGACATTTCCGGGGAACATCACTACGTATCTGGGCACGCTGACTATGTAGGAGGCACTCTGTGGCGGTTGGAATCCGGCCGTTACTGGAGTTCCATATACTTTTAGCGGCGTGCCGTTGAGATAGTACGTGGATATGTTAAACGAATCTGACGCCCTCAGAAGTTCTGACAGACAGCCGGTGGGCAGCGTGGTAAGGTTATAAAGTTTCTGCGGTGAGGCTTCATAACTGTTGAACATTATCCCGATGGTGCCTATCTTCGTACATTGGGCACTGGTCCAGTTTACCGGGATGCCTGGGGACCCGACAAGCGTATCGGCGCCTGATGAGACAACGCCGTTAAGATAATCCGAGATCTCCAAACTATAATAAGAAGAATACGGGTTGGCGACATCGGCCACGGAATAAAGGAACACTATGACGGAGGTCAGCACAAGCAAGAATATAAAAAGGGCCATAAGAAGGTCTATCGTGAAGACTTGTCCTTTTTTATCCATAGCTAAATATCACAAAGGTATATTAATAAGGTTTAATTATAAATTCCGAGCGGCTTAGAGATTTATGACTTCCGAGATAGACGATATATACGACGGGATAGTGCAGCTATTATCGCACGGACCTGCACTTACAGTGGATATCGCCGAAAACTTAAGAAAGGACACAGTTCAGACGTCAGCTATACTGGATTACTACGTGGGCAAGGGCGAGATAGGCAAGACCCAAAGACGTTATGGTACGTCTAACATATATTTTTTACCGCAGGACCGCGATATCGCAATTGCCAAACTATACGGCACGCTCGACGGTAACGAAAAAGCTCTAGTAAACAAGATTAAAACCACAGGAGTCGTAAGATCGTCTGACTTGGCTCCTGCCGAGCGCATTATATCGCAGTCACTTGGGGATTTCATAAAAAGAGTGTCCGCTAGAGATTCTGATACGGGAGAAAAAGTGGATTATATATATTATTACACGCTGTCACTGGACGAGGTCAAAAGATCTATAAACGTGCTTCCGGCTGCCAAGACGTCCGTACAGGTGCGACAACATACCGCGGGGCACGGCGAGGGAATCCCTAAACAAGTCAGAAAGCCCTCTGCGAGAAGTGGAGAACTGACTCCGGAAGTAAAAAACATGCTTTTTGCGAACGGATTCAGCGGAGTGACCAGAATAGGGTCCGATGTATATTACTGTGACTACGGCCAAAATCGGCTAAAGGTAGTAGTGGTGCTCTCCAACAAGCCCACACTGAAAAAGAAAGACCTCATAAAAGTCGCAGGATATGCATCGGCTTACAAGACAGTGGCTTTCGTCCTCACTCACGCGTCTAAACTACCGGATTCAAAGGAATATGGAAACTCGATAAACTTTGTTAGGCTCTCATGATGGTAAACAAGATACTGATAATAGGAAAGGATTCATGCATGTTCGTAGACCCCGCAAAAGACCTAAACACAGAGTTCGGTATGCTTAAGGCGTCTGAGATGCTGGCAGCAAAGGACGGCGACGAGATACGCACTCACAAAGGAAACCGCTTCTTTGTCGTGCGGCCAACCACTCCCGATCTGATACGCAAGGTATTAAGGCTGCCGCAGATAATAACGCTAAAAGACCTTGGGAGCATAATAGTCTATACCGGCATCGGGCCGGATAGCCGCATCCTTGAAGCTGGAACGGGTTCTGGCGTTGCTACATGCGTACTCGGGTCGATCGCAGTAAACGGTGAGGTAGTATCATACGAGCTTAGGAAGGATTTTATAAGAGTGGCCAAGAAAAATTTCGAACTTTTTGGCCTTAAAAACGTAAAGATTATAGACGCAAACATAAAGGATGGCGTTGACGAGAAAGACTTCGATGCGGCCCTGCTTGACCTGCCGGATCCGTGGGAAGTATTAAAAGTCATCTCGAGTGCTATGAAGACAGGCGCACGTATCTGCTGCTACCTCCCATCTATAACACAAGTCGAAAGGACGATAAAAGAACTGCCCACCAAGTTAAGCGTGGAGCGACTGGTACAGAATCTAGAACTCGACTGGAAGACAGCACTAGAAAGAAATGTGTTGAGGCCAGAGAGCAGTGGCATAACACATACGGGCTTCCTTTTGTTCCTAAGAAAAGTCGAAAAATGACCCTCTACCGCCGATGTGGCGTATAGGTATAAATAAACGATTTGATTAATTAAGATATGCTTATAAAAAACCTGTCTGTGATGAAGATCTTAAACTCTAATTCGAATTTCACGGTCCAAGTAAAACTTACCAGCGAGAGAGGCGTGTTCCGTGGTTCATCGCCAGCCGGCGAAAGCAACAGCAAGTATGAAGTGGATCCATTCAAATCCGAAATAGACGACATAGTAAGCGATTTTAACGGCTTCCTGGACAGGTTGTCTAATAAGCGCATAGACGCCATAGATGACGTGTACAAGATAGAAAAACTTCTGCCTGAAAAGTTCGTAGGCGGGCCGTCGCTCTCTTTGTCTTACGCGCTGGTATACGGTTTGAGCGCATCGCTCGGCGTAGAGCCGTACAGTCTTTTCGGTGGCAAGAACACCGTATTGCCGATATGTAAGATGCTTGGTGGAGGGCTCCACGCATCCGGCCTCGGCATGGATATACAGGAGATACTGGCCGTCACAATAGACAAAAGTGTAGGCGACAGCATAACTGGCACTCTAAAGACCTACAAAAACCTAAAGGAAATGCTTCGAAGCGGTTCCCACGGCTATTCTGGCGGTGTAGATCCCGAAGGCGGCTTCGTAACCGGGCTTGACAATTATGAATCGTTAAAAATCGCCTCGGCGGCGGTAGATAAGACTGTGAAGGAGACTGGTCTGGACATACGACTAGGAATTGACGTTGCTGCGTCAACGTTTTGCAATGATGGGAAGTACACCTACACAAAACCAATCTACTCCAAGAAAACTTTAAACACCGGGGAGCAGGTAGATCTTGTCGTGAGGCTCGCGAAAGAGTTCAATCTTTATTATATAGAGGACCCTGTAGACCAGACAGATATAGAAGGATACGGCAAAGTGCTAAATGCAACCAAGGCGCTCGTCGTTGGCGACGATGTTACTGCGACAAAAACAGAGCGCCTGCGGCTAACTGCGTCGTCTATCAGCGCAGCCTTAGTAAAACCCAATCAGGTCGGGCTTCTCCACCAAGTAAAAGCGTTTTCTGACTTGGCGGACAAGTTCAAGCTGACGAAAGTCGTGTCCCATAGATCAGAGGAGACCAACATCCCGATGATATCTGATATAGCCATCGGGCTCGGCGCAAAGTATTTAAAAGTTGGAATCAATAGAGGTGAGAGGGTAGAAAAGATAAACAGATTGATGGAGATAAAGTAAAAATGGTTTTCAAGAAGATAGAAAAGATCGAAGCCTACAAACAGTACGGCACTAGGATAGGCCTTAACGCCAACAACAAGGCTATGGAGAGATTTATCTTTAAGAGGATCGCTAACAAGTTCACCATACTGAACATAAAGCTTATAGA
The DNA here is from genome assembly GCA_021818665.1 of Nanobdellota archaeon. GTDB lineage: Archaea > Nanobdellota > Nanobdellia > Parvarchaeales > Parvarchaeaceae > Parvarchaeum. The sequence continues at coordinate 10,499 of JAKATQ010000017.1, forward strand.
CGAAAGAATAAAGACGGCAGCGAAGATGCTCGCCGGCTACAATCGCAAGGACATACTACTAGTATGCACATTGGACAGTGCTTACTACGCGGTATATAACTTCGCGAAGCTTATGAACATAAGCGTAAACTTCGGCCGATACCTCGCCGGTTCGCTAACAAACACGAACTATAGAAATTTTTTCGAACCGAAGATACTTATCGTAACCGACCCCGGCATGAACAAGAGAGCCATGAACGACGCAAAAAAGATAAACGTGCCCATAATAGGCATATGCAATACAGATAACAAGCTTAGTTTCGTGGACTTGGTGATACCTGGCAACAACAAGAGCGGCAACAGCATAGGCCTTATGCTCTATCTTCTTGCGGGCGAATTCGCAAACAAGTCCGAAAGGGAAAAGCTTGAGAACGTCAAGCTAGAAGATTTCTTGTCCAAGGAGCTTGAGTTCTAGACGTTCTATGAGATTGTGCGAGCTGGACATAGACGGAAAGCTTATAGCTAGGGACGTAAAGTATTGCAATACATTCTTTTCCGGTCTGCTCGGTCTGATGTTCGTCGCCGACCCGGGCAATGGCGCGGTGCTTTTAAACCTGCCAGAACCGGTAGGGATCCACATGAACTTTGTCAGATTCGAACTGAGAATAATCTGGCTGGACGTGAGATTTAAGGTAGTCGGTGAAGTACTGGCTAAACCGTGGAGGATGTATCATGGACCAGCGGGTGCTAAGCACGTTATAGAGCTCCCTGTAGGAAACCGCTCAAAGATAAAAGAAGGCGATATCGTCAAAATAAATGCCTATGACAATAAAAATAGAAGGACTGGTAATAAGAGATAGGGAAGAATACCGAGACCTCGGCGCGTTCCGCACCGCTAACGGCGAGTTCCTAGTTAAAGATGGGAACTTCATACTAACGGACAGATTCAATCGAAGAGCTGTATCTGTAGGCGTGGGCAACTTCAGACTTATCCTGCCCGGGTGCTGCATCGCTTCTACTGGCGGAGCGATCGGGATAAAAAGATACCATAGAAAACCGATGCCGGCCCGTTACAGCCTTTACGCGGCGCTCTGGGCCGCTGTAAAGGACAGATCATTTTGCGATGGCGTTCTAGTGTCAGGGGGGATAGACTCTTCGATAATAGCAGCTCTGGCTTGCAAGATAAAGCCGTCTTTAAATCTTATATCTGCAGGCTTTGAAATGAGCGAAGACTTTGCATACGCGGAATTATTGGGACGCAAACTTGGGAAGACGGTGCAGAAAATCGTGCTTAGCGATGAAATCGTGCTGGAAACGGTGGTAAAATTGAAGGCGTTGGGCCTTGGCACTTATTCGACAATCCTCGGGGTGGTAGAATACATTTGCGCGGATTATGCAAAGCGTGCCGGCATGTCAAGCCTGATGAGCGGACTGGGCAGTGACGAGCTTTTTTTCGGTTTCCAGAAGCATCGCAAAACTTCTCGGAACTGTTTAGCGGAGATGAGAAAAGATAGGATGGCGTACCTTGCTGTCATAGACCTTGCACGGGTGGCCGCGATAGGCCAAGCGCTCGGTTTGTCGGTGTATTTTCCATATCTGGACGACAGAGTAGTAGACTATGCTCTAAGCATAGATATAAACAAGATAGACGATAATCTATTATATGACAAGGGGGTCTTGAGAGAAGTCGGAAAAGACTTGGGCCTAAGCACGTCCTTATCAAAACGCAGAAAACTAGCAATGCAATATGGAAGCGGTGTTATGCGGAGCCTTGAACGGTCTGCGAAGAAAGCTAAAGTGAAAAATGTAGGTGATTTTATAAAAATGGTATGATAAAGATAGCAGCATTTGGAGGATACAGCAAGATAGGAAAAAGCATGACGATCATAGACGTCGACGGGGAGATGGTCATAACAGACATGGGTGCCGACATAGAGCGGCTCGTCGATTATGAGGATGACAAGAGCTATATTTCGCTAAAAGACACGGAGGCTCTAGCCCAGAATGGGGTGATCCCGGACGATAGAGAGTTCTTCAGAAAGCACGGAAAAGAAGTCAAGGCGATAGTGCTGACGCACGGCCATCTAGACCATATATGGGCCGCTCCGTTTCTGGCGGCGAAATACCACTGCCCCATAATAGCGACTCAGTTCACGACCAAGGTCTTGGAACATCTTATGAGGAATGTGAAGCAGCATAACTTAAGGATCTTGACGTTAAATCCCCGAATAAAATACCGGCTATCAAAAGACATATCTATAGAATTCGTCCACATGACACACTCAATCCCTAACACCGCTATATCCGTCGTACATACCAAATACGGCGCTGTTATGTATGCAAACGATTGGAAACTAGACGAAACACCTACGCTCGGAAAGAGACCAGACTACGAAAGACTGGAAGAGATTAGCAAAGAGGGTATACATTCACTGATACTAGACTCTACCAACGTCGACCAAGATGGATACACGTTCTCAGAAAGCATAGTCAGGACAATGCTGGAAGACGTCATAAAAAAGACGCTAAGCAACAAGACCATCTTCATAACCACGTTCTCATCGCACATAGCACGCATAAAAAACATCGTAGAGATAAGCAAAAAACTAGGTAGGCAGGTAATGATATTCGGAAGGAGTATGGAGATGTATCTTAAAGCGGCTGCAGACACGAAGATTATCGAAAAAGGAAAGTTTCCAGACGTCGCTGTAAAAAGGGATCGTATAAACGAATTCCTAAAATACGTCAGAGACCGACCGGGAAAATACGTGATTATCTGCACCGGCCATCAAGGTGAGAAGGGCGCTTTTCTGGACAAGCTGACGACGGGGCAATATGACTATAAGCTTGGGAGCGACGACGCCGTAATATTTTCGTCTAGAGTCATCCCGACCGCCCTCAATATAGCCAACAGAAACATGCTACAAAAAGCTCTCGATGACCTTAACGTAAATGTGGCCGATAACATACACGTATCCGGGCATGCTTCCAGAAATGAACACAAGCTCTTGCTAAAGATGCTCCGTCCGAAACATTACATACCTTCACACGGCGGTCTTGACAAGATAAGCTCTGGCATAGAGATGGGGAAGGAACTCGGATATGAGCTAAATAAAAGTTCTCACATTCTGCTCGACGGGCAGGAACTCGTATTCGACTAGGCATGGACCAAAAAGAATCAAGAGATTTGGAAGACGCTGTACTAAAAAAATGGCTATCGGCTTGGCCGTTCCATTTCGATAGTAATACGTCTAAAAAGATTTTCATAATAGATACGCCACCACCGTATATAAACGCCGACCTCCACGTCGGTCATGCGGCGTCTTATGCCCATATAGACACCGTCGCAAGGATCAGGCGCTTCTTAGGAGACGAGGTCCTTTTTCCGTTCGGCGTGGACAAGAACGGTCTTCCGATAGAAGTGCAAGCCGAAAAAGAATATGGGATAGACGTCAGAAAGACCGACCGCGATGAGTACGTAAAAAAATGCCGCGAGCTGCTCCAAAAATACGAGAACGTAAACGCGGATGTTTTCAGAAGACTTGGTTTTTCTTTCAACAATTATAAAGTCGGCAGCGCCCTTGGTGACGCTTATGAGACGGACAGTCCACAATACCGGGCTTACGGTCAGGAGATATTCATAAAACTCTGGAATGACAAAAAGATATATGAGGACAGCCAGCTTGTAAATTATTGCACGGTCTGCAAGACGACGCTCTCAGACGCAGAAGTAGAATACGAAGAGAAAGAAACGAAACTGTACTCTATAAGAGTAAAGGTAGACGGCAAAAACCTAGAGATAGCCACTACTCGTCCTGAACTCATACCGGCGTGTGCTGCCATCGCAGTTAATCCGGAAGACCAAAGATATGTCGGCTTAAAGTCTGCGATCATGCCTATAACGGGCGAAATCGTACCGGTAATCTACGATGCGCGGATAAACAAGGATTTCGGCAGCGGGCTTATGATGGTATGTTCTTATGGGGACAAGAGGGACGAGGAACTGTTCAGGGATTACGACCTTAAGGAAAAGATAATAATCGACGAGAACGGAAAAATCATCGGGACTGGAAGATACGACGGTCTTACAGTTTCTAAAGGGCGCGAGACGATAATATCTGATATAAAAGCGATGGGCGCTCTAATCGGAGAGAAAAGCACCGTAGCACAGAAGCCACTGTGCTCGAGATCTAAGAATCCGGTAGAGATAATAAGGGCCAAGGAGTTCTACCTTAAACAGAGACACTTAAAGTCGGACCTAATCAGATTAGCCGGTGAAATGAAATTCTACAAGGACGAGTCAAGGCAGATGCTTTTGGACTGGATAAAATCTCTCGACAGAGATTGGCCGATATCTAGGACCCGTTATTATGGGACGGAAATACCACTATGGAAATGCACGTCGTGCGGAGAGTATTGTGCTCCGGCGCCTGGCAGATACTACCAGCCATGGCGTGAGGAATTCCCCGAGAAGAAGTGCACTAATTGCGGTTCGGATAAACTAGTCGGCGAAAGGAGGATCTTAGATACGTGGATGGATTCGAGCAATTCCAATCTATTCATTTCGGGCTATGGAAGATCAGACAGTTTTTTTAAGGACCACTTCCCAGTCTCACTTAGGCCGCAGGGCAAAGACATAATAAGGTCCTGGCTTTTCTACACCACAGTAAAATCGTATCTAGTAGTGGATAAAAAACCGTTCGAGAATGTCATGGTGACAAACCATGCGGTTGACGAATCTGGAGAAAAGTTCTCCAAAAGCAAGGGGAATGGCGTACCGATAAAGAAGGCCCTAGAAGACCACGGGGCGGATGTCATAAGACTCTGGGCATATCTTGGCGGGGACCTCCTTGAGGGAGACATAAGATATTCCAAAGAGAAGTTAAACGAAGCAAAAAGGATAGTAAACAAGATAACTAACATAGCAAAGTTCGTTGGGCAGTTTAAAGACGGCGGCGTATCCGTGCCTCCCGATACGTTTGACCTAGTATTCACCATGCAATTTAATAACATCTATAACAATATTCTGGAAAAGTATGAAAACTACAAATTTTTCGACGCGGTAAAGACACTAAAGGACTTTACGATAAACGTGTTCGCAGACCATTATATCGAGCTTAAGAAAGGATTCGCTTACAAAAATGATGCCTCTACAGTCCACACTCTAAACCATATCGTCTGCGGTGTGCTTGAACTGTTTAATCCGATTATCCCTTTCATCACCCAACATCTTTACGCGTCCCTGTATTCTAAAGACATAAACATGGCAAGATTCGAAATAAAGGCCGGCGCGAAAGACATGTCAAAAGAGATACAGAAAATAATGGACTATGACAGCGCTATCTGGATTAAAAAACAAACGGCTGGCCTGGCCTTAAACAACGAAATCGGGAATGTGTCCATACCAGAAGAGCTAAGCGCATATAGGGACGTACTTATAAATGCGCACAAACTGAAGATTTAGAATGGTGACCGTAAGGGTAAGCAGCATAAATTTCGGTGAAAAATACTTGGACCTCGCGAATGGTAAGGCCAAGGATATAATAGACGGCCTCGGCCTAAACGATGATGCTGTGATCCTCGTAGACGAGGGCGGGGAGATATACACAAAGGACAGGAAGATAAAGGACGGTTCGTATATAAAAGTAATAGAAGTATTCTCAGGTGGATGAAATATGCGATGCCAAGCGTGCCATGAGACGGCTGTCATATCCACAAGTAACGGCACTTTCTGCCGGCGCCATTTTATAGGAGCTTTCGAAAGGACGACACTCGATACGATTGAAACATACGGTCTTGTGAAACCAACTGAAACTATAGCCATTGCGAACTCGGGTGGGAAAGATTCGCTATCTCTGCTCCACGTCGTTGCGAAATATTTCAAGGGGAGCAACAAGCTCGTATCAATAACTATAGACGAAGGGATATCCGGGTACCGCGACAAGACCATCGACACTATGAAAAAGTACTGCTCAAAATACGGTGTAGAGTACCGGATATACTCATACAAAGACTTCACCGGAGAGACTATGGACGTGATAACTCATTTGAAGCCCGGGGTACCATGCGCAACGTGCGGCGTGCTGCGTCGTTATCTTCTGAATGCAGCCGCTATAGACTGCGGCGCGGACAAGATCGCTACAGCCCATAACATGGACGACGAAGCCGAGAACGTATTGATGAATCTATTGCAAAACGATTTCGAGAAACTCCTGCGGCTAGGCCCGATATCCGGCATAACCTCCAGAAAGGGCTTTGTACCCCGCGTAAAACCCTTCATGTTCTTGAGCGAGAAAGAGACCATGCTGTTCTCCATCCTTAATGGAATAAACGCGGAGCACAAACCGTGCCCATACGCCGGATTCGGTTTCCGTGGCGTAGTATCCAGAAAACTGAAGGAACTGGAATCTGTCAGTACCGGTGCAAAGCGCTCAATTATCGACAAAATGCTGCAAGTAAGAGCCTCACACGGCTCTGGAACTGGGGAACCGCACAGGGAGCTATTCTACTGCGATATTTGCGGTGCACCGACGTCCGAAGAAGTGTGCGAAGCGTGCAACATAAAAGCGCAGATAAAACGGCTAAAACGTCCTTAGGTATTAAATCTTTAAATATCACAAAAAGAAACAATACCTTATGGCATCCAACGGGCCAAAAATTGAGATGTCCGAGAACTACGACCTATATAATCGTAATATAGAACGATTTAACGAAGCTCTCAACAAGACTATTTCTGAGATTTATGACCAACTGGAACGGTTCCAGACCGGCTTGGCCGAAGTACAAAAAAGGCAGTTGCCAAACGTCGATCCTGCCATGCTGAAGGCGCTGGACGAGAAGCTGGACGGCATAACCATCAGCATGAACAATACAATAGCGAGCTTCAATGCGGCGATGAGTAAAATAAACGATTCATTAAACCTTGTCATGTCCAATGTCGCGGACCTTAACCGCCTGAAGGTCACGTCGGCCCAGATAGGCGACCTAAAAAGGACCGAGGTCAAGGTAGACTCGATAAACACGGCGATAAATAACGCCATAACTAGCTTCAATGTCGCCATCGGAAAACTTAACGAAGCTGTAAATACGGCGCTTACGCACATAGGGGAGCTAGAAAAACTAAAAGACACGGCTGCGGACGCAACGTACGTCAAGCGCGTAGATGACAAAGTGGACAAGTTATACGCGACACTAAACTCCGCCATAAGTGGCGTGAATTCGACCGTGGAAAAGCTAAACGAGAATTACAGGGACGTTTTTGAGAGGCTAAACAAGACGACCACTCAGATGGAGACCTTATATGCCAGCCAAAACAAGCTGTCCGACGACATGCGCAAGACCATCCACGATTTCAACACCGTATCTGAGAGGATAAACCAAAAGTATGATACTGATGCAGTTGCCATAAGCAAGCTAAACGAGGACGTTTCCAAGCTGTACGAAAACCTAAAAAATGGCGTAAACACTCTTAACGCAACGGACAACGAACTCGCCGAAAAGATTAACAAAGTATCAGAAACCGTATATTCCGGCCTGCCAACGGTGAACGAACTGCTAGATGACGTGACGGAGCTCAAGAAATTAAATGCCACCATAAACAGCAGATTCGACGCGCTAACGACTGCTACAAACGCCCTCACTGTCGAAAGCAACGGCCTGCAGCTTAAGCTGGATACGCTCGGCAGCGAGTTCGAGAACATAGTAAGGGCGGTAGGAGATTCGCAAAAGCATGTCATGGATTTCATAAATCTGGCGAAGAGCTCGATGTCCACGATAAATGCGTACAACCCGGAATCCATAAACATAAACGTAAAGAAAAACCAGGATCGTATAGAGACGATAGAGAAAGAGGTAACCAAGGCACTTGAAAATTACAACAACATCGACAAATCCTTAAGTTCAATGTCCAACCGTATATCGGACTTATCCGTCGTCAAGAATGCCTCGAAGCTGTTCGAAAACGTCCAAAGCGTGTCTAAACTAGTTGAGGACAGCGAGAATCACGTATCGGCTCAGGCTTCCAAGGTAGAAGTCATGTTCAACCAGATAAGCCAATATATGAACAAATTCGTCGACATAAACAATAAGCTCAACAACTTGTCTAATAGGCTTGGCGGCGTCGAGTCTGAGCTCACCAAGGCGCGGACCGCGATGTCTCTGTTTGCTACTAAGGATGATATGATAGATTTACACAACAAAATCGACAAGCTTTCTCGCGAAGCCCTGTGAGCGTTTCTTCTGATGGAAACGGGAGACGAAAAAACCATCCAGAAACGCGTGTACAAGGATCGGCCGCTAACTGGTATAAGCCTGAACGAATTTGAGAAACCTGGGCAGGACTATGCCACGAATCTCCGCAGATTTTGCATATCTATCGGCGTCATAAGCCCTGGCGAAAGCCGTATCGCGGTAGTAAAGATACTTGATATATTGCTTAGAGCCAAGAACAAGGAGCCAGACGGGCTCGATAGCCGCCAGCTAATAAAAGACCTCCATCAGGCCAATGTAAAAATAGAGATC
>JAKATQ010000056.1 GCA_021818665.1 Nanobdellota archaeon
GGGGTCATTATTTCCACGCGTTTTCGGTAGCCGAGTTCCGGCAGGTACTCGCGAGCGAAGGCGAAGATGTGCCTTTGGTCGCGGCCCCCGAGCTGTATGTCGACTCCCAAGTATTCCTCGTCTAAGGATTGCATTATCGGATATATCAACTCGCTAACCTTCGGGTTTTTCATACGAGTCACTTCCGACGCCGCACGCATCGCTCTGTCTACAGTTGATATCGTGGACATCTTAAGAATATCCATAGAGTATTCCCTGCTTGTCTCAAAGTCCGAGCCACTTACAAAGATGGGCTTTTTCTGCCAATCGAAGGCTAGTTCTATGCATTTGCGGGTGTACTCGGCCCGTTTAGAAAGATCTTCCCACCGCGATTTTAGGTCGTCAAGCGCTGCGTGGATGTCTGCAAGCAGTATCTTCACGGTTACATCGGCTTTCTGCAGGTCCAAGATCTTACCTATGGCTATAAGGTGGCCTAGATGGAGCGGACCGGTCGTGGCACGGCCTATATACGCAGATATCTGCTTCTTCTCATCCAGCAGTTTTTCCAAATCGGCATCGGTGAGTATCTCAACCGTCCCTCTTCTTATAAGATCCAGCCGCGCTTTCTTATCCATATAGAAATATTAATGGTCGGGTTTATTAATAAAGAAGTGGATGGTTTTGTATGATAAGCGGGATAGTCTTCGACCTTGACGGCACCCTGATAGACGATACGCAACTGCTCATAGCGGCCGAATCTAAGGCGTTCGCATCCAAGGGTTTTACAGTAACTCCTGAAGAACTGATCAAATACGGGGGGACTTCCATAAAAGACCTTGCGAGGGCCATAATGGGTGATAACAACCCTGCTCTTATAAAAGAACTTAGGGCGATAAGAAAGGAAGAAGTCATGAAAAACCTAGACAGAGTATTTGTTTTCCCTGACGCCCTGCCCGTCCTAGAAGAACTAAAAAAACGCGGCCTCGGCCTGGGCGTAGGCACCGGCCTTGGCAGGGACCTACTGCCACTGTTCCTAGAAAAGACCGGTTTAGCGGGAGTACTAGACGTAAACGTAAGCGCCGATGATGTTAAAAATGGCAAACCCGCTCCGGACATCTTCAAGAAGGCCTTCGAAAACTTGGGCATCGAACCTATAAATGGTATGGTCGTGGGTGATAGCAAGAATGACATCTTGGGTGCGCGAGCGGTAAATGCCCTGAGCGTCCTTATAGTCAGAAACGACAACCCACCGTGTGAGGCCGACCACATCATCCACAGTCTGATAGACCTGCTCCGCGGAGACTTGGCCAAACTTTTCGTAGGCGGCATCTTATAAAACACCGTCTATCTGGACTGCACGATCGCGCTGCAGCCAATGGCAGTTTTCGACGGACGATCCTCAGTTTTTATCATTGAAGTAATCTGACACATTGGAGCGCATGAAGTAGACGATGGATATTATCCCAAAAACGGTACCGACGGGCGGAAGAAAAAGATCGAACAGTCCGTTGAATATCATTGCACTCCTGCCCCATCTTTTCCCCATGAGCAAGCCAAAAGCTATCACTAGCGAAAACACGAGCGAAAGCCCTCCAAAAAGAAGGAGAAGCGCTCCCATATCGTTTGTTGTGGAGGTCGTAGAACCCAACACGGACGACAAAAGAGCGTTAGTTCCGCCAAGGTCCAGCGTCGAAAAGAGAGTCGAAAACGTGCCGAATAAAAATACTTCCAGTGCGGAGACCACCAGCTGGGCTACAGCCATTATCGTCACACCGATTGGCCGTTCGACACCACTTTTGGCAGCGTGCAAACTAATTTTTTCTAGCGGTTCTGAAGCGAACTCGGTTGATTTACAAAGTTTACATGACGGGGCCTCCAGAAGGTTTGCATAGCCACAGGCTTTGCAGTACTTTATCTGTTCTGACATAAGACTTTAAACCGCTCGGAAGGATTTATTCGTTTAAATTAGTTTTATATACGACTTATGCTCATTATAAAATCATATGGAAAGTGGCCTCTTGGGGCTTCTTGACGAGATAAAAGACTCGTCCCTTTGCGTAGACTACAAGGCCCCATGGGTCTTAAAGATAGTCGGATACAAGACTAGCGAATCGTATTCCATGTATCTTACCACTCAGAAACAACTTCGATACCGCGGCGTCGACATAGAAAAGTACGCTTATGGTGGCATTAACAGAGCCAGCATAAAACGTCTGGCACAAATAGATGGGTGTAAATCTTACAATGATACGTTTCTCAGCGAGTTCGATGTAAAATGCCGTGATTTGATCGACGGACTCGGCTCGCATGGGCTGCTAGTCGTGATGGACGACGGAGAGTTACTTGAGATAAACCGGACTGGCGTAAAGGACCATGGCCTAGGAGCGGATCCGCGGAATGTCAAAAAGTTTGACGGTACGAAGATAGATGGAATAATAGAGCGCTGTACAGCCAAGTACGTGGAGGCTTACATGTTAGATATGATAGATTCATGGAAAGGCATACCGGGTGAAATAAATCCCGCCGATGTTGACGAACTAAACAGATTACTTGCCCGCAACTGGGAAGTACTAAAATCGTCGCAGGTTTGCGTTTCACTACGGAATACTGTCAACCTCATGACGAATCTAGTTCGCATGTCTATCGTCGATTCCGGGATGGATCGGCCATGCGCTTAGATGATTGCTGCAAAAGTAAGTTTTTATTCGTACCCATTTATCATAATAATATAGGCTTTTTATGGAAACGGGGGCGCATCAAAGCATTGGAAGATATATCGTACCGATAAACTATAAACTCCATTTCAAACCCGATTTAAGAGCTTTCAGATCCAAGGGCCGCGAAAACATCCTTTTGAACGTCAAAAAATCGACGAATCTGATAAAACTTCACGCGAAGGGCTTAAGATCAATCGAGGCTGAAGTCTCAGTCGGCAAAGACCGGTTTATTGCAAGAATTGTAGAATCGCACAAAGATGAGACTATTTCACTTATCCTACCCAAGAGGGTCAAAGGTCGTGTAAATGTAAATCTCAATTTTTGGGTTGAAAACGACGATAAGATGTACGGTTTTTACAGGAGTAAATATCAGCACGCTGGGAAGGACGGACACATACTCACAACACATTTCGAACCAGCAGATGCTAGAGCGGCTTTCCTGTGTATAGACGAACCGTCTTCTAAAGCGACGTTTGATATAGCAGTGACTATCGACAAGGAACTGGATGCAATATCAAATATGCCTAAAAAAAGCGAGAAGTCTTTGGGAGAAAAGAAGACCATAGTATTCGAACGCACGCCTAAGATGTCCACTTATCTTGTGTATATCGGAGTGGGAAAATTCGAATACACGAGCGGCGGTCTTGGCAAACTCAAAATAAACGTGGTTACGACGCCCGGAAAGAAAGCGGGTGCTATCGTCCCTCTCGAATATGCAAAAAAATTCATAAAATACTTCCAAGATTACTTCGGTGTCGCATATCCTCTACCGAAGATAGATCTTATAGCAGTCCCAGATTTCCCGATGGGCGCGATGGAAAACTGGGGGGCCATAACATTCAGAGAAACTCGCCTTCTGTGTGAGAAAAAGACTTCCGAAGCTGACAGGCGCGATGTGGCTGAGACGATAGCACACGAACTTGCACACCAATGGTTTGGAGACCTCGTAACCATGGAATGGTGGAACGACCTCTGGCTTAACGAAAGTTTCGCGACATATATGTCGTTTAAGGCGATGGAGACGGTGATGCCGGAATGGCGCGTTGATTTGAATAGA
>JAKATQ010000057.1 GCA_021818665.1 Nanobdellota archaeon
AAATATTTTTTTATGAATCCGAGCGTTCCCCCTTTGTAATACCTTTTCTCTATACTATCAATATCATCAATACTCATGCTTATGATACGTTCATCGGCCAATCTTTTAGCAAAATTGAATGAGGAGCGGATCGCCGAAACATCATAAAAATGCAACATACCAATATCAATCTCCCACATACTGGGGCATTCAGTAATGTAAATTTTTCCTAGATATTTGAGCATCGTTTCAATATTTGTATTTAGAAAATGCCTTTCATGTTCATCAAGTCCTGCATAGTCCTGTTTCTTTTGAAGTGACAGCAATATCAATGGGATCGAGTCATACTGCATCAGCCAACTGTGCTTTACATTATTTTCGAGTGTGTCATCTATGGTGCTACTTTTGAAAAATCCGTGATCTGCACTACACCTTGAAGGCATATGGTATTTGAGACTGAAGAAGTCGGGGTCTTCATAATCTATAGACTCGAGTCTGCTTATGTTACCCATGAACCTACCAACACTATCAATGTTAAAATCTATTATCCAGCCCGCAGTTTCAAGAGCACGAGAGGCCAGGGTGGCATTTCTTCTGCGATCAAAATTGTAGTAAGCCAATAGCGAAATCGCCACCCACGAAGAATCCCTGAACCAATGCGGCTTATACCAACTATAGTCTTGAGCTGCGGATATGTACCCATTATGTGCAGTCTCGTTGATGAGGTGCGATGCCGCGTTTGCTGCTATTTGTGTGTAGTCAAAATCTTTCGTGCCATCTCTTTTAACACGTGTGTTATTCAGATCAAGCGTACTCAATTCTGCACCCCATTTGCGCTAAATATGCGTATTCTGGCTAGTCGGGTTAATAAATATTACCGTTATCTTCGTAACGATCCATCAAGAATTGAAAATCCGATAGTCAAATCTAAACTAGTTTACGGTGCGGATTTAAATGTTGCCTTTGCAATTTCTATCTTAAAATCAATAACAACATCGGTGTGCCGAGTATGGTTTCTCACGAGAATATGATACTTTCAGTGGTGGTAATCGGAACCCTCATGGCCTCGATAGACTCTACTATAGTATTGCTAGCATTTCCTGCCATAACCTCTGCCCTGCATTCTAGCATAGCCACAATCATATGGGTAATACTCATCTATATGATAGTTGTTGCGGTTTTTTCTACGCAGTTTGGCAGGATAGGTGACATATATGGGAGAAGCAGGATGTTCAATCTCGGTTTTGCAATATTCACAATAGCTTCGTTCCTGTGCGGGATAGCACCAACCGATGTAATGCTTATCGCCTTCAGGGCCGTGCAGGCGATAGGCGGAGCGCTGATAGCGTCTAACAGCAGCGCAATAATTGCTGACACTTTTGAAAGGCACAGGATAGGGAGAGCATACGGCTATACCTCGATGAGCTGGAACATAGGTGCGCTGCTCGGCATACTACTCGGCGGAGTAATAACCACGTTTATTGGCTACAGGTACATATTCTTCATCAACGTGCCGATAGGAATTGTTGCGGTGTTTCTAGGACTTAAATACGTCAAAGACCCGAATATGACAAAGGGCAAAGTAGATTTGGCAGGCATGACGGCGCTTGGTGCAGCTATCGCGCTTATCTCTTACGCCGGCATAAACTACGCCTCGGTAGGTATTACAACTTTCAACATTGCTCTGCTGGCGCTTGGGGCTGTTTCGGCCTTAATATTCCTTGTAATTGACAAGAAGGTAAAGATGCCAACGATAAACTTTTCCATGTTCTCAAACAGGATATTCAGAAATTCGCTCTTCGCCTCATTCTTCCAGGGGCTAGGCTTTATGGGAGTCACATTCCTGCTTATAATGTACCTCCAGGGGGTACGGGGGTATACGCCTTTCTACGCCTCCCTGCTCCTTTTCCCTGGCTACATCGTGAGCGGAGTGCTTGCACCGTATATGGGCAGGCTATCCGACAAATACGGTTCGAGGTCCATAGCAACCGCAGGTATATTCTTCATGATCGCTGGAGTTTTGTACTATATAACGTTGCTAGGGGTTTCATCTCCCGCATACTACATAATAATAGGTACTATAATAACGGGTTTTGGCGGGGCGATGTTTTGGCCTTCAAACAACAGCGCAGTAATGGCTAACGTAGCGGCAGAGCTTCGTGGAGCTGCATCTGGGACTTTGAGACTTTTCGGTAGTCTCGGTCTTATAGGTAGCTTCATAATAGCATTTGCCGCAGCAGCCTCTGCAATACCAAGATATCTCGCGTTTGAGATATTCGCAGGCACATCGAGGGTAATAGGAGGGATAAACAACCGTTTTGTAGTGGGAATGCATGCAGCGTTTATAGCCCTTCTGCTAATGCTTGTACTCGCCGGGATATTCTCATATATACGAGGGAGTGAAAGCAGGCGTACGCCAGGTGCATCAAACGTACGCGGCGTTAGTACCGAATCTGAGTAAAACTCGGGGTAGTAAACCAGTGCATAGTCTAAGAGAAGTGCAAACCACACGCGTATTTGCTCGAATTAATATTCAAAAATACTGAAATTAATGTGCTTATGAGCATAAGTTATAAATATTATAACAATACCACGGTAAAGTCAGGAGATGATACTATGACCACCAAATCTAAAATAGGGGCTATAATTGCAACGCCATTTATAGATCACGGAGCATCAGAAAATAAGAAAGTGGTTTCAGAAAGTGCAAATGCAGGCAGACTGCTTTCTGAGACGTTGAACGCGTTCGGATCCAAATATGTAGATATTACGGCAACCTACGATCTTCGCCCCGGGGTAAATGGTGTTGTAATAGACGGCGGGGTTACCGTCAAAATGGTTAGGCCTTATATTACTGAGGGTAGAGTAGATTTTGCACTAAGCAAAGCACTGGACAGCCTAAACATAGCAGTAAAGAAGATTAATGCAGAGGGAGAGTATGGAGAAATTGGAATAAAACACATTGATTTTATAGTTGGAGACAAAAAATCAAGTGTGTACGCGTTAGCTACAGTATATCCCACGGGAAAGGATTTTATTGATATTGCTAAGGTTGCGAAACGTACGTTCGAGATACTGAAAGGTTTGGGGGCAAAACCAGACACCGGGTCTGTAGTAAAGTACTGTACATTTGCGGGTATGAGAATCGGCTTCGAAGTGAATACCATGGACGTACATTTGAGAAACGAATCAAATCCCGTTGAAAGACCAAGCCTGGGTTCTAAGTTAAGAGTGCCAGGAAAGAATAAGGTGCTCTGATGTCTTTTACAAAAGTAAAAGGGACAAATGTAAAGCACGACAATGGCACCGTTATCCTGTTAAACGGAGCCGACAACTACAAACTCTGTAGTGAGCTAATATGTGCTGTTAGCGATAAAGAGATCGGTATAGATGACCTAACTTCTGTGGCGAACGCAGTAAGGTTTTTAATTAACACTAACTGTCTAGGGGTAACCTATGAAAGGAATATGTAAACAGGTGATATGATGGCAGGAGTAAGCATTAGAAACGTACCAAAACCTAAGTGGATGGATATCGAAGAGGGAGATTGCGAAGCTGGATACCTTCGCGGTATGGGACAGAAGGTGGTAGCAGAGCTGAACGGGCATGGATTGAGGGCCGAAGCAAAAGCGGAGAGGGACGATGTTTCGGGGGAGATGGTTAAGGATACGAGGCTGATAGAAGTGAACGGAATTTCG
>JAKATQ010000018.1 GCA_021818665.1 Nanobdellota archaeon
AGAATTTCGCGTGCAGAACATACTTGAAAGAAGCCGGTCCTATCTTTGCCATATCTGATTCCCTCCATATTTTTCCAAAAAGGCTTTTTTCTAAAGCCTAACTTGACTTGTTAATCGAAACTAAACCAGCAACTCGACCGAATCTTCCGATTTTCCTCCTTTGAGTTGCTTTTTTACTTATATAAATAATATATATGATGCCTCCTGTTTATATACTTTATATTTACACCGCATCGGAGACGACGACACCGGATACTAGGTGATTTTAAACAAATAAATAAACCGCTTGATAAGTTATTATATGCCCGCGTCGCTGGAAAGCGTCCTAAAGAACGACAAGGAACACGATTTAAGAGCGAGAGTATTTGCTGCGGTGCACGATTTCCCGTTAGACGGCGGCGCAGAAGCGTTCGCCAACGAAGAACGGTATTTTCTCGGTTATCCAGCATTTCTTCTGTCGAAGATAAAACGCAGGGACCTAGGCCCCGAGGGGAAAAAGGCGTCCGAGGACAAGGCCAGTCGACTGGAAAGACTGATATCGCAACTCGGCAGCGGGGAGCTCAAAGAGGACGAAGACTCAGCCAAGAAGCGTTACGCTCATTCTGATATTTACAACGATTCCGATTCTGACGACGGTTATGGGAAAAGCGGCAACTATGATTATTACAACAAGATAATATTCACGAAAGCACACGAAAGGTACCAGCTCTCGGTATTCGACCCAGAAAAGGACGACGAGAAAAAAATAAACCGCCTTGTGCGCGGAGTAGGCATGTGCTGGGACAAGTGGGATTACCCATATCTCAGTGGGATGATAGCGGCTGATGCGAAGTTAAACGGTGGGCTTGTGCTTTACGGGATAAAGAGAAAGCATGGCAAGTGTTACAGGACCGTCGCTGTCGTGCGAGATTTCATAGGTATAGACAAGGCGGGAAATACTTATCTTTTCATCGATACCGTCGAGGGCTGGAACAAGCCGGGTGTGAGTCATCATGACCTTGATATATGGGCGGAAAAAGAGCCTGGTGCGCTGAAACTAGCAATACTATCGAGTATTTGGCTGGCTAAAAAGGTAGGCGTTGATTATCTCGCTGCCGGTGACGAGCCTGTGAAACGGGTGTTTAGGGCCATTGGAGCCACCAAGATAAAGACCTGGAATGGGGACAGCAATTACAAGATAGGCTACCCAGCGGTGGAAAACCCGCGGGAGGACGATCCGACCGGAGGACTGAAGGTAAAATCCTACTTCTTTAATGACGAGAAGAACTACGCGCTCATAACGAACGAAAAGTTTTCCAAGAAAAAGAACTGATCCGTTTTTTGCTATAGCTATTTTTAGTTCCGTTCGCCTTCTGTTGGCGTCGTGCGGGTTTTTAGCAAAGTCTCTCTTTCTTTATCGCTCTTTTTGGGCTCTAATCACTTAAGACAAGCAGCTGCGTGTTTTCTGGTTTTGGCGAAAGCGCCAAAAACCAAGAAAAACTTGTGGACCATATGGTCAAGACGCACTATTGCTGAATCAGCAGATTTTCTTCGACTCGTAAGCACTCTTGGTCTTTCCGCCTGTCAGCTTGTCGAGCTTTATGTCAGTTATCCCGACCGTCTTGAGAAAAGAGACGCAGCTCTCACACGACCAATAGTGCCCGACAAGGTATAGGCTCGCTCCATTCAGGAGCTTGAGCTCTTCCGGAGTGAACGCGGATAGTATCTCGCTCTCCTGTGCGTTTAAATGGCTTGCGAAGACAGCTTCGTCCTTTACAGTCCTCCCTTCCCGTATATTAAGGCATGCGGACCTTTCTGCGTGCAGGGACGCGCACAGTCCATAGTTAGTGCCCGTCTTTATGTCCATCCTGGGACACGCATCCAGCTTAGAATCGTAGGTCTTCCCAGTAGGTGCACATGCATTTACGCCTATCGACAGTATCCTGTAGATTCCCTCTGCCTCGTCGCACCTAACCACGGCCGCTGCAGTATGCGTCTTGAGGCAGTTAGAGCCTGGCAGGGTCTTCCTAACCACGTCCCAGACTTCTTCCTCGCTTTTCGCTAGTATTTCCTGTAGTTTTGGGTCCGGCATATAAAGTAAATAATCTAGTCTATCAATACTACCGGAATATAAATATATTTTATAATGAAAGTCCCCCGTTTCTGGGGATAAATGGCTGACTGATCATCTTTTCATTGTATTTATGCTGGCTTTTACCAATTTTATTATAAGTAGTATTGGTATCTTTTCGTCTTTTGGCATATGGACGGCTGATTTTATTGTCACGTAGCTCGACAGTTCAAATCTTGCTCGCGATTTCCCTGCCGACTTCGGAGCACTTCGCCGTGCCGCCAAGGTCATAGGTTAGGACTCTCTTTTCTTTTAGTACGTCAATGACCGCCTTTTCAAGAGCGCTGGCCGCGTCTTTATAGCCCATCCATTCGAGCATCATTTTCACGGAAAGTATGGTGGCTATCGGGTTGACCTTGTCCATGCCTGTGTACTTGGGAGCCGAACCGTGTATCGGCTCGAACATCGCGTATTTTTCTCCTATGTCGGCGGACGGCCCTACGCCTACGCCTCCGACAACCATCGCGGCCTCATCTGACAGTATATCCCCGAACATGTTCTCCATCACAAGAACGTCATACCATTCCGGCTGCTTTATAAGCCACTGCGTCATCGCGTCGATGTGAGCATCATCGAGCGTGACATCGGCGTATTGTTTTGCGACGCCGTCCACTACCTCTTTGAATAGACCATCGGATGCCTTCAGGATGTTTCCCTTGTGGACGAAGGTAAGGTGCTTTTTCCTTGTCCTGGCAAGGTCAAATGCGAACTTGGATATCCTCTGGCATGCTGGTCTTGTTATGAGCCTTACGGCCATCGCGGTGTCCTTGTTGACCTGGAAATCCAACCCGGAATAGAGCCCCTCGGTGTTTTCTCTGACTATGACGAGGTCTATCCCTGGTTTTA
The DNA here is from genome assembly GCA_021818665.1 of Nanobdellota archaeon. GTDB lineage: Archaea > Nanobdellota > Nanobdellia > Parvarchaeales > Parvarchaeaceae > Parvarchaeum. Next base: position 2,957 of record JAKATQ010000018.1, read on the forward strand.
GGCTCTGGACGTTTGGAAGCGTCTTGCACGGCCTAACATTCGCATAAAGATCGAACATCCTCCTTATCTTTACCGCCAGGCTGACTTCTGATGTGGCGCCTTCGGGCGTCGTCGCCGGACCCTTTATGACGCAATCGCTTCGTTTCAGGAGCTCTATGGTCGTCTCGGGCAGGTTTGTGCCGTATTTCTCTATGCAGTTAAGGCCGCCATTTCCGAACTCCCAAGAGATATTAAGTCTGTATTTATTTTTTATAGCTTCGAGCACGGGGACGGTAGCTTTTATTATGTCTGGTCCGGTCCCATCACCGGGGATTATCGCGACTTTCCAGTCCTTTTTTGCGCCCATAAAGTCATTTATCCTATTACCTGACTATTTTACGAGTTTTTTTATCACGTAGTTTAGTATACCGCCGCTCCTGTAGTATTCTAGCTCTATCGGAGTATCTATCCGGCTGTTTAATGTCGTTTCCCCCGGTTTTCCGTCGTCTTTTCTTATATAAAGCATCTTTACCTCGCCTCTTGGTTTCATATGGTCATAGAGCTCTATGTTTATAGGCTTTGAATAGTCTATGCTAAGCGTTTGGGCGTCTTCGTCTTTCTTGAACTGAAGAGGGATTATGCCCATCCCTATAAGATTTGACCTGTGTATCCTCTCGAAGCTCTTTGCTATGATCGCTTTTACGCCCAGCAGCGCTGGCCCTTTTGCCGCCCAATCCCTGCTGCTCCCAGAACCGTATTCAGCTCCGGCTATGACTACGAGCGGCGTATTCTCCTTCGCATATTCCATCGCGGCATCGTATATCGTCATCTGTTTCTTGTCGGGATAGTGTATAGTGAAGCCGCCTTCCTTGCCCGAAAGCATTAGGTTCTTTATCCTGTTATTGGCGAACGTGCCGCGCATCATGACTTCATGGTTGCCTCTGCGCGAACCGTAAGTATTGAAATCCTGCGGCTGCACGCCGTGGCCGATAAGATACTGTCCTGCCGGGCTGTCCGTGCCTATGGCTCCCGCGGGAGATATGTGGTCCGTCGATACCGAGTCTCCGAATATCGCCAAGACCCGCGCTCCGGCTATCGGCACTATGCCCTCGCTCTTTGACGGGTCGAAAGTGTCAAAGAACGGCGGCTTCTTTATGTAAGTGCTCGACCGGTCCCATTCATAGACCACGCCGGTAGGGATTGGAAGAGTGTTCCAGTATGGATTTACGTTGAATATGTTGTCGCCATACTCTTTCTCGAACATGTCCTGTTCTATTACCTTTGAGACTAAGTCGTCGATCTCCTTCTGAGACGGCCATATATCCCTGAGGTAAACGTCTTCTCCCTTATCGTTCTTTGCGAGAGGCTCCTTCGTAAGGTCCTTTAGCACCGTGCCGGCTATGGCGAATGCCACCAGGAGCGGGGGTGACATCAGGTAGTTCGCCCGTATGTCCCGGTGTATCCTGGCCTCGTAGTTTCTATTGCCCGACAGCACACTGGCGACGGCGAGGTTGTTGTCGTTTATGATCTTGCTCTGTGGCTCTATCAGTGGACCGCTGTTCCCGATGCAAGTTATGCATCCGAAGGCCGCGAGGGAATACCCTAGTTTTGCAAGGGGCTCGATTAGCCCTGCTTTCTCAAGGTACCTGACGACGACCCTCGAGCCCGGTCCTAAACTGGTCTTTATCTTTCTGGTGTCTACCTTAAGTCCCTTATCCAGGGCCTTCTTCGCTAGCAATCCCGCCCCGATCATGACTGACGGATTGCTGGTGTTTGTACAGCTAGTTATCGACGATATCACGACGTCTCCGTCCGACAACGTGGTCTCATAACCGTTCGGATAGGTTATCTTCACGCTCTTTACCTGTCTGTGCGTTGGCGCGCTCTTTATCCTCCCGTTATCCGGGTGCACGCTCTCTCCTGACCAGCGCGTATAATCAGAAGTATTTATCTTATGCTCGCCGTTGGGAGTCTGGTCGACTAGAAACGCGTCCTTGAAGCTGTCGGCTATGTGCTCTAGGCTTACTTCCTGCTTTGGCTGGCTCGGGCCGGACACGCTGGGTGTTATGGACCCTAAGTCGACTTCCAGCACGTCCGTGTATGCTATCTTATCATAATCGAGGCCCCACATCTGCTGTTCTGTATAGTATCTCTTTATGGCCTCAAGCTGCTGCGCGCTCCTGCCGGTCATTTTCATATATTCCAGCGTCTTTTCGTCCACCGGGAATATCGCTATAGTGGCGCCGTATTCCGGGCACATGTTCGACAGCGTCGCTCTTTCCGGGAGGGAAAGCCGCTTCAGGCCATCTCCGAAGAACTCGACGAACCAGTTTACCACGTTCTTCTCCCTTAGAAGCCGCGTCAGCGTCAGTGCGAAATCGGTGGCGGTAGTCCCTTCTTTAAGCATGCCGGTGAGCTTGACGCCAAGGACTTTGGGCGTTGAAAACGACACGGGCTGATCCAGAAGTGCCGCCTCTGCTTCTATGCCACCGACGCCGAAACCGACGACGCCAAGCGCGTCGACCATCGTAGTGTGCGAGTCGGTCCCTACGAGGGTGTCTGGAAACGCGATGAATCCGCCCTTCGTCTTTTCCAGCTTGACGCAGGTAGCAAGGAACTCCAGGTTTACCTGGTGGCATATCCCGGCCGACGGCGGAAAGACCCGCAGGCCGTTGAAAGACTGGCTAGCCCATTTCAGCAGCTGGTAGCGCTCCTTGTTCCTCGCCATCTCTTTTTCTTGATTGAACTTAAGCGCATCTGGAACGTTGAATGCATCGACCTGCACCGAATGGTCTATTATAAGGTCCGTCGGGATTATGGGCTGCACGAGGTCGACGGGCTTGTTTATCTTGCGCATGTAATCCCTGATGGCCGCAAGATCGACGACTGTCGGAACGCCGGTAAAGTCCTGCATCAGGACCCTTGTGACCTTGAATGGTATATCTCTATCGGACGGGTTTTTGGCGTCCCAGTTCGCCAGCGCTTTAACGTCGTCCTCTGTGACCTCTTTGCCGTCGACGTTTCTGAGCAGAGATTCCAGTACTATCCTTATCGAGAAAGGCAGCCTTGAGACCCTGCCTACGCCGCTTCTCTCGAGTTCTGGGAGAGAATAATAGCCGATGTTGACGCCGCTGGAAAGCTTGAACCACGAGGTTTTTGATGGGGCCACAGCATTTGCGATAGGAGACGCCGCCCCAGCGCGCCTGGCCGGCTTATGGACCACGTGCATGGAGCGTTTTTTGTGCGCGGCTTTTTTCTTAATATTTCTGACCCTGTGCTTTTTTGCCGCCACGGGTTTTTTACCGCGGTGAATTTTTGGCATATCTGACCGCCTTTATACTATAATAGAATAAGTCGATATTTAAATAATCGGCGAAAAGCCGCACAAAACGCCTCAGTCTTTTGAGTTGTATCTGTCCATGAATTCCTTTTCCACGATCTTTGCGAGTTTAGGATTGCGCGATCGGACTAACTCCATTATCTCGACACATCTGTCTCTGCTCGACGGGGCGAAATGACCCGTTGACGGGTCCACTCCTTCGGGAATCCACATCGCGTACGCCTGATAAATGTAGGCGCACGGATCTTTCCGTATCTTCGAGTCGATTATACTGTATATGTATGACATATTCCATGCACGTCCATTCACTTTTTCTCCAAAGGCTAATACGGCCGGAAGCGGAAAACCGCTGGCTCTCCCTAGATCGTAGTCGTTTTTAGCGTACATATGCCTACACTGGTCGTATTTGTCCATGCTTACGCTGAACTTAAGATACGCACTGGTCATCCTTCTGCCCATCCAGAAGTTATCATGCAGATTTATCCCGATGGAGCTAGCGTAAAGCCCTAACTCCGTGTGCAGCTTGTATAAAACGTCGTCATGCACGCGTTTCGCTTCCTTTTCGAAGCTGGCCAGCAGTTTCTTCCTAGAGGCCGCATTGGCGCTTATCTTAAAGCTTATAGCGCCGGCTGGCACCGCGCCAGTAGCGGCTAAATAAAGATTTAGATGGCTCCACCAGCCTATAGAATATGTCTCAGCGATGTCGTTCACTATATCCTCTAGAGTCCTGTCTTTTCTCGCTGCCATACTATTTTTAGATAAAGGAACTACCTAGTATAAAAACGCGATTTGCGAACGTGTTAACCCTTTTTCTTCTGACTGACATCAGGTGAAGTCAGTCTAAAAGGGTCGAATATCTCGTCGAGTTTCTTATCCGGAAGCACTTTCATCTTCTTCGCAGCTTCTTTTATTGGTATGCCATCGGCTATCGCTTTTTTCACGACCTCCGCGGCTTTCTCATATCCTATGTATGGATTTAGAGCGAGACCTACACCGGGAGTCCTGCTGACCTCCTTTTCAATCTTGTCTTTGTTAGCTTTTATCCCAAGGACGCCTTTGTCAACAAACAGCCTGCAGGCGTTGTCGAGTATGGTTATGCTGTGAGTTATGCACCATATTATGAGAGGCATTGTTATGTTCAGTTCGAGCTGGCCGGCCTGGGCGCACAGCAGGACTGTATCATCCTCACCTATCACCTTAAAGCACACCATCAGCAACGCCTCTGCCATGCTCGGGTTCACCTTCCCAGGCATTATGGACGATCCTGGTTGCACGGCTGGCAGTGATATCTCCTCAAAGCCTGACACGGGCCCGGAGTTCATCAGCCTTATGTCGTTTGTTATCTTTACCATATCTGCTGCAAAAGACCTCAGCGCCGCAGATACTTCCAGAAAGTCCGCCATGGACTGCGTAGCTTCAGGAAGAAAATCCGCCGGTTTAAGATCGTAGCCGGTGAGCCTCTTCAGAGTATCGACCATATTCGTCCTGTATACGGGATTCGCATTTAACCCCGTACCGACGGCGGTAGCGCCTATGTTTATCTCGAAAAGCCTGTCCATCGCTGCCATTACTCTGGATTTGTCCTTGTGCACCATCCTGGCCCACGCCTCGAATTCCTGCCCTAGCCTTATCGGCGCCGCGTCCATAAGGTGGGTCCTTCCGCTCTTTATTATCTTGTCGAATTCCTTCGATTTCTTCATAAAAGCATTTTCTGCGTAGTCCATAGTCATTGCGAGCCCGTTAAGCATGCCTATCGTCGTCAGCCTCATCGCTGTGGGTATAACGTCGTTTGTAGACTGGCTCTTGTTGACGTCGTCATTCGGGTGCACTATGGAATAGTCGCCACGTTTTCCGCCGAGGATCTCTATGGACCTATTTGCTATGACTTCATTTGCGTTCATGTTGTTGGAAGTGCCTGCCCCCGCTTGGTATACATCTATTATGAAGTGCTCGCGGAGCTTTCCTTTCATGACTTCCTCAGCCGCGCGCATTATGGCCTTTGCTTTCTTCTCTTCGAGAAGCCCTGCCTTCATGTTGGCTTCGGCCGCGGCTCTCTTTATAAGTGCAAGGGACGCTATGAACTCTGGGTATGGCCGTATACCGGATATCGGGAAATTCATAGACGCTCTTTGAGTCTGTGCCCCCCAGTAAGCGTCCTTCGGCACCTCTACAGGTCCTAAATAATCGTGTTCTTTTCTGGTCTCCATACCGGATATAAACATGGCTGATAAATAAACGTTGGCTTTTCGGCTTGATAAAAGTCACTCATCTTTCTGCGCGAGGTTTCTCAGACGCTCGTCACCTTTTATGCTGTGTATGACTTCCGCAACGCTGGCCGGCACTAGATTCTCCCATTTTTCGCTTGTGATCATTAGTTTCCTTATGTTTGTACCGGACTGCTCCAGACGGCGGAAAAGCGGCGTCGATACGACCTCTCTCCCGTCGTTGCGGAAAAGCTCTTTTACTAAAGGATTGTTGGAGTACACTCTGTCGAAGCGCGGCACCATGGCCTTTACGTGCGATACCCATATCTGGTTTGAGTCCACGTCTTCTATCGGTATGATATATACTTGCTTAAACTTGGTTTTGCCAAGGGCGGATGATATCATCTCTATCCTCTCGCCGGCGGTAAATGGATTGTCAAGAGTGTAGGACTGCTGTGCGCTGCCCACTACTATAATGAGCTCTTCGTTTGACTTGGCTATCTCGCCTATAAGCTTGATGTGACCGTTGTGGAACGGCTGGAACCTTCCTATAAGCAGGGCTCTCATACCGGTATAAATTCTGGCGGATAGATAAAGCTTACGAACCGCACCCGATGGCCGGCCCTGTTCATCTCAGGACTGCTTCTTTAACGGGCCTGATGACTTTGTTCTTCGCTATAAGGTATTCTCCGATCGTCGTTATCAGGTTCGTAAGTATTATCGAATAAGTCGCCAAAAGCACTATGGTATCAGCATTGGGAAGATTGTACTGGAGGGAAAGTATCGCAAGGGTCGCGACCGTCAGCCCCTGCGGGAACGACAGGATTATCGCCTTTCTGTCACCGGCCATGTCCGATCTGGCAGTCGACACGCGCACAGAAAGTGCCCTCACCGCTAGGAGCGTCGCCACTATGAGCAATCCGAATTCCAAGCCGAAGAGGATGCTCGAAGCGGATACTGCGAACTCCATCCCAAGGAACACGAAAAAGAAAGTCTCCAAAAGAAAACTCATCTCTCCCTGGAACACAAAGAGCTGCCGTTCGAGCTTCCTTATGTCTACGTGCTTCTTTATAAAAGAGGTTATCAGGCGGTGATTGCCTATGATGATGCCGAATATAAGTACTGACAGAAGTCCGCTCCCTCCCGCCGCCGTCGTGGCGGAGAAAGTCGCCAGAAGAAGGCCGAGCGTGAATACATAGGTATACCTGTGCTTCTTGAAGTAATTTAGCATGTACAGCCACGCCATCGACAATAAAATCCCCATAAATATCGCTATGGAAAAGTTGGATGCTATGGAGTTTACTGCGGACGATATGCTGAAGGAGCCGGTCTGGTAAAGTCCGATAAACGTGACAAAAAGTATTACGGTGACGACGGAATTCAGGGCCGCCTCTATGGTCAGAAACACCACGCTTTTCTCTTTGAGCCCTATCGATCTGGACAACGGGATCACGACGGCAGCAGTGGTTTCGCCGCCGACTATACTGCCGAATATAAGCGCTTCGTAAAGTGGCCAGCCTAAAAAGACAACCGCTATCGCTGTAATGGCGGTCACGCCAAGGCCTACATATAAGGCTACTTGAAGGATTATCCTGCTGCCTCCGGACAGCAGCGTCTTCAGCTTTATGTCCATTCCGCCGTAGAACAGGACCATTATAAGTGTAAGCTCGCCAAGCACGCCTGCCGCGGGCAGGATCTCCTGACTCGAAAATATGCCCAGCACAGGTCCTATAATGATTCCTAGGAGTATCAGGAAAAAGAACGGCGGTATCTTCCGTCGTTTGAAAAGCTGGTCGGCGGCGAACCCGAACAGGATTATCACAGCCACTATCGAGAATATCGTCATCGTGTCCGAGATGCTTATCATAAGACTGTTTCGCAGTGCACAGAAAGTGCCCATTGCCAAATCTGTCGCTTATATTTAGTTAAAATGACTAGGTAGATAAAACTATCTAAACGCTCATCCGGCGATGGTCGTAGATGAAGTGTTTATCACGCTGCCGCTCTTGGAGTACTGCAGCACTATTTCGGCACTGTAAGCGGCCCCTGTCGACGTACAGTACAGGGCATTGTCGAAGCTCAGCAGTGCGCTCGTGCCGTTCTGCAGGATGCTCATATTGAAATCATTTGATGCGACAGGGAAAGCCGCGCCTATCTGGAAACCCGATCCGGATAGCGCCCAGGCTCTCTGTAACGTCACTGCCCCACCGAGGGCATTGGATATCCTTACCGACAGGCCGCTCAAGGTACATCCGTTGGAACCGAGTGTGATGCTGGGCTGCGGCGGGGGTGGATTCGATGTTTGGTTCGACCCGCCGGTAGAGATAATATTCGACCCTATGATCGGCCTCTGGCTTATCGAAAGTACCAGCACGAGTATCACGGCTATGACCACTGCTGCGACTATGCCTACAAGGGGACCGTTGCTCACATCGACTCGCCGCTTTCTCTCCTGCGAAACTGGCACGCTGGGTGCGGACTTATTCAGCCGAAACGACAGGATGGCGTTTATCAGTATGGTGAATATTATGACGCTGAAGATTATGTCTATGAACTGGCCCGTAACTATGCCGAATCCTACGGCTAAAAGGCAGACTATGGCGTTTCCTGTGCCTCTGGAAAGCATCGCAGACACGACGGCCTTGTCCTTCTGCGTGTAGGCCGACCTATCGAGAGTTATCCACGTACCGACATACCTGCTTACCATTAGAACGAGGGCTATGGCTAGGCCTATTGCAATACCGAAGTAGTCTTTGATATTCACCAAGCCACCGAAATAGACGAAGAAAAATGACGTAGTTATGAACGTTATCAGGTCGTTGAAGGACTTTGACTCGGAGCTGAGCGTGAACGACCGGCTGTGCTTGTACTTAAGTCCCTGGTAGATATCTTCTCCATTGGCTATTATCGCCCCGAATATGAGCGCGGATATGGGCCCGCTGCCGCCGACATCCTGCACGAATATATAGAGCATGAACACCAGGGCGAGCGAAGCCGCATACGAATATTCGTACTCGTGCCGCTGGAGATAGCTCATTGCCGGGACCCACACCATGCCAAATATAGCGCCTATGACTATGCCTATCGAGAACTCTGATACGAGCGAGGTGGACAGGAAAGCCAGGTTGTAGTTGTTTAGAAGGACGGCGCTTATGAGGACTAATACTAAGACTATTCCAAGAGGCTCTGTTATTATAGATTCTAGGTGGACGAGCGCCCTGTTCTTGTCTGTGACCGGGTCCTTTCCAAACAGCGGGATGAGCACAGAGCTGACGCTGCCGACAGACAGGCCGGTAAGCGCGGATATCGCCGGCGGAAAGCCGAAAGCGAAGTAGGCCAGAAGGCTCACGACCACCGTCGCTAAGAAAAAATTAACTATGGCCAACAGAGCGCTGTGGGATACGTCATTAACGACGTTCTTTATCCTGAGTATAAGGCCTGCATTGAAAAGCACGATGACCAGCACGACGCTGGCTACGAAAGGCACGAAATCGTACAGCAGCGATTGCGGTATTATGCCGAGCACGGGCCCTAGGAATAGGCCGAACAGCATAAGCCATACTATGTGCGGTATGGAAGTTTTCCTCATGAGAGCCCTGCCCAGAAAGCCTATAAGGAGTATGGCTGCCGCTCCCAGCATGAATATGGTAAGGTAGACGGTAGGTATCATGTAATTACCATGGCTTTACGGTTTTAAATATCCGGCTTGCCAGCGCTATGCCGACTGGCTGCGCGCATGCTGATATAGAAAGCACCGCCTATTTCTTTCGCCTGTGAGGTTCCGGAAACGGCACCGGGGGCTCTGGCGGCGTAGGATAGTATGACATCCTCTTAAACCCTTCCATGCGTTATTTTAGCATTCCTTTTATAATAGGCTTTCGAAACGATACTTTTTATATTATGAGATATAGGACAGTTTATAAGTAGACCTTATCGTATGGAAACTCTGGATTTCGACCTTATCGTCCTCGGAAGCGGCATAGCCGGCATGACCGCCGCCATACATGCGACTAACGCCGCCAACGGCGGCATAAAGATAGCCATCGTTACCAAACTGCATGCGATGAGGAGCCATTCTGTCTCCGCGGAAGGCGGCATATCCGGGGTGCTGTATCCTGGCGAGGCGGATGATTCCATAAATCTCCATGCTTATGACACCATAAAGGGCTCCGATTATCTCGCAGACCAGGACGCCGTAGAGATACTGGTGAAGAACGCGCCTAAAGAGATAGAATTTTTTGACCACATCGGAGTATCGTGGAACAGGGACGATGTAGGCCGCATACAGCAGAGGGCTTTCGGCGGAATGAGCATCCCTAGGACTGCTTTTGCGCAGGACCGCACCGGTTTTTTCATGATGCGCGCACTATATGACGAGCTCACTCAAATGAAGAATGTGTTTGTGTTCCATGAAAATTTCGCGTACTCTCTGCTGATAGAAAGGGGGCGATTCAAGGGCATCTTCGTCCTCGACCTCGCCACGAGGGCCATCAGATTGTTCAGGGCTAAAGCCTGCATAATAGCCAGCGGCGGTGCTTCCAGGGTGTACGATTTCACCACCACTGCGCATTCCAGCACCGGTGACGGCATAGCGCTCGCCTACAAAGCCGGTCTGCCGCTCAAAGACATGGAGTTCGTACAGTTCCACCCCACTGCGCTCATACCTAGCGGCATCCTTATAACCGAAGCCGCCCGGGGGGAAGGCGGGTATCTCCTAAACAAGGACGGGAAACGCTTCATGGAGGACTACGCAAAAAGCAAGATGGAGCTCGCGCCTAGGGACATAGTCTCTCGCGCCATAATAACAGAGATAGACCGAAAGCGCGGCTTCAAAGACGAGGAATCCGGCTTGGGCTACATCCAGCTTGATCTAAGGCACCTTGGCAGGAAACTTATAGATGAAAGACTGCCGATGATAAGGGACATGTCTATAAAGACTCTGGATGTGGACCCAGTGAAGGAGCCTCTGCCGGTCAGGCCTGCGGCCCACTTCACAATGGGCGGCATACACACCGACATAGAAGGCAGAGTCATGATAGACGAAAAGAAGAGCGCCGTACAGGGACTATGGGCTGCGGGCGAGTGCGGTTGCGTCAGCGTCCACGGTTCTAACCGCCTCGGCAGTAATTCCCTCAGCCAGTGCTCCGTGTGGGGCAGGATAACCGGGCTGGCAGCCGCTGCTTATGTCGACAGCCTCGGAGGCGCGCCGCTAGACAAGGTCTCTGCGGACACCTGCAAGCGCGAGGAGCTGAAGATAACCAATCTTCTGGACAGCGATGGCAGCGTAAATCCGTACGACGTAAAGGCGGCGATGCAAAAGACCATGGGTGAACTCGTCTACGTCTACCGTACGCTCAACGGCCTGCGCGGCGCGAAGAAGATCATCGGGGAGCTGAAAAAGAAGTTCAAGGATATATACATAAAAGACAAAGGCGCCGTATACAATACAAACCTTAGGGACGCTTTGGAGATAGACAACCTTCTAGAGCTTGCGGATGCCATAGTATCGTGCGCGATAAACCGGAAAGAGAGCCGCGGGGCACATGCGCTCGTCGAATACCCCAAGCGCGACGACACAAATTGGCTCAAACACACAATAGTTTACAAGACACACGGCGGCGTTGGGATATCTTACCTGCCCGTGAAGATAACGAAATGGAAACCGGAGCCGAGGGTGTATTGACGATGGATAAGAAGACGATTTACGACTACAGAGGCGGATGGGGCAGGCTTGACAGGCAGCTGGCTTTCAACGATTATGCTTTCGTCCATCTGCTTTTCTTTAGGATACTGGTGATCGTAGCTATCGCGACGTTCGCCGTTTTCGCAGCAGGCCTGTTCTTCCAGGTGCTCGTTGCATATACCAGATATCTAATAATCGCCGTCTGGGTGCTTTTTACCCCGCAGCTGTTTGAGGTAGTGAAGGGTCTAGCCATGATAGGAAGCGGCGGCGTCGAATACGGGCACCTTGACTCTTCATTTCTTTTCACGAAGCACGAAAGCGAAGCGGCGCGCATAGAATATAAAGTCTTGCCTTATATTGTACTTTCGTTCTGGATTGGGGGCCTAGCGACGCTGATATTCATGTGGTTTTTATGAGAGAATCCTGGGTCGCGCTGTTGACGCTGTACGTCCCGATGGTGGGAGTGCCAATACTTCTGTTCGCCTATATGATTTCGCTTGTGTTATCGCTGGACTGGGCGAGCACGCCTCTCCTGTATCTTTCTATGATCGGGCTCCTCGTGTTCGGCATATCCGGATTGCGAGACGTTTACATCGCGGGTTGGCACGGGAAGGCCATAGTCCTCAAGACGGCTTATGCCGAAAAGACCACGGTGCCTATAGGCGGGCCGCTGCTAGAAAAGCCGGGCGTCAAATTCGTACGATTCAACGTGAAACGCTTCAATCCCGGCACGCAGATGCTGGACGAGCACGTATACGATGTAGAAACCGACAGGTTTACCACCGTGCTGGACGGCCTTCTGAGGGTAAAAAGCACGAAGGACCCTACATTGTCGATGCGCTACAGTTGCAGGATGGGCATCTGTGGTTCGTGCGGGATGGTCGTCAACGGCAAACCGTCGCTGGCGTGCGAGACCAACGTGTGGGACAACGCTAAAAACGACGAACTGGAAGTCTCGCCGATGCTCGGCCATCCGCTCCTAAAGGACCTTGTTACAGACTTCGATGATTTCTTTGAAAGGCATGTCCTCGTCAACCCATATCTTTTTAGGAACGACTTGCGCGAGAAGTATCATCCTGTCAAGGAATACCCCCAGAGCAAGGAACAGCTCCACGAATATCTGCCATTTTCATACTGCATAATGTGCGGCCTGTGCCTCGACGCGTGCCCCGTAGTAAACATGAATCCGGAATTCATAGGGCCCCAGGCCCTCTCGCAGGCATACCGATATTACGCCGATTCTCGGGACGAGAAAGGCGCTGAGAGGCTGAAGGGCGTGGACATACTAAAAGGCGTGTGGGACTGCGAGTTCGCTGGCTCGTGCTCTGAAGTATGCCCGAAAGGAGTCGATCCTGCATTCGCCATACAGTTGCTCAAGACCGACATAATAAAGAACGACCTCCGCCCTTCATCTGGGCGTGCCAACGTAGAAGAGCGTAAATGATGGATGAGGACCTGATAAAGTTTTTTGTCTCCATAGTGCCAAGAGGCTGCTACGGTGACATAAGGATGGGCGAAAGAGAGGGCACACTTATAAGTGTGGAAAACGGTGCGGTCAGGAGCGTATCCGCTATCAAATCTTCCGGATTCGGACTTAGATTGATGAAAAACGGCGTATGGGGATTCGCAGCGTCCACGGAGACCTCAAAAAAGGCCATAAAAACGGCGGCCGAGAAGGCGCACGGCATAATAATAAACCGCCCAAAGGGAGCTAGTCGGCTGCGTATCGAGCCGTCCATGAACGTTGCTGACATAAAGCCCGGGTGGACGATCGACGTTCGGAGCGTTGACGTAAAAGACAAACTGGATATCGCTATGGCTGCCGACTCCGCTGCGCGTGGGAAAGACACTGTAGCGACGATGTCTGTCTATGAAGATGCAGTTACCCAATGGCTCCTAGGAAACAGCTGTGGCAGCAGGATATCTTTCTACGACTCAAAACCAAGGCTCTCCGTAGCGTCTTTCGTTAGGGACTCATCGTCAACGCTGTCTTTCAGGAACTCCGTCAGTGGCAGTGGCGGCTTTGAGGTCTTCTCTGGCGATATCCCAGCCAAGACCGGAAGGGAAGCACTGGAAACAGTGAGGCATCTTATCGGCGCGAGACCGGTGAGCGGCGGGAAATACGACGTGGTACTCGATTACTCCATGACCGGCGTTTACACGCACGAAGCCTTTGGCCATGCGGCCGAGGCCGACGGCGTACTAGCGGGCGCATCGATCCTGGAAGGAAAACTGGGCAAGAGAGTTGGCGGGGAAAATGTCACCATAGTAGACGACCCTACTCTGAAAGGAGGAAGAGGTTCGTTTCCATTCGACCAGGAAGGCACAGCCGCTAAAAAACGCGTCATAGTCGACAGAGGCGTGATGAAGAGCTATCTGCACACGCTCGAGACGGCAAAAAGGATGGGGGCGGAGCCGAACGGCGCTGCAAGGGCGATGGACTATGCCCACAGGCCCATAGCCAGGATGTCAAACACGTTCATAGCACCGGGTGATTTCAAGGAAGACATGCTGGACGGCATAAAGCTCGGCGTAGCGTTCTACAGTTTCCAATACGGCTATGTAGAGCCAGGCAGCGGAAAATTCATGTTCAAATCGCAGTACGGGCGTATGATAAGGAACGGCAGGCTAGCTGAATTTGTACGGGACGCCGCCCTGACCGGCGGCACTCTGGATATCCTTAACAAGATAGACGCAGTAGGGACGACCCTAAGATTCGATGATGGGACGTGCGGCAAGGAGGGCCAGTGGGTACCTGTAAGCAGCGGCGGGCCGAACATAAGAGTGCGGGGGGTGGTAGTAGGTGGACAGTGACTCATTGCTCAAGCAGATCAGGGCCGTGAATCTAGACGCTGAGTTCGAGATAAATGCGGAAGAAAACTCGCAGCTAAAGCTCGGCGTTGAACGAAGCGTGTTCACAGGCGGCGAGCGCGTAAACGTAAGCAGAGCCGCGATACACTGCATATGCAAGAAAAAATCTGCAATCTTTCTCACTTCGCTTAGGGGAAAGGAAAGCCTGGCCGACGGCATGCAAAAAGCGTATAAGATGGCGAAAAACGCCGGCTCGACCGACACGCAACGCGCTTTCTCGAAAAAACAACCGCCGGCGGGAAAGAATCCGCTCAGCAAAAAAGAGGCCATGTTAAAGGAATCTTCTATCGTGCAAAAGATCACGGACGGGGTAAAGGTCGCCGATTCGTCAAAGCACGTCTATTCCACCAGCGCCTTTTTCAGCTCGACTATAAACCACATATACGGTGCGAACAGCCTCGGCATAGCGTGCGATTGGGCAGGCTCCTGTGCAAACTTCTCCGCGGAAATCGTCGCAAAGCTCGGGGCTGAACGTTCTTCCTTCAGCGAGGAAGCGGAGGCAGTAGACTCCTCGGACATAGATTTCGTGACGGTCGCAAGAAAGGCGGCTGAAATGGCCGGCAGGATGCTCGGCGCTAAGCAGGCCCCTACTTTTAGGGGTCAACTGCTGATAGATGCGGAAGTAGCCGGGATGATCATGTCTTTCCTTATCGGCGCGATGAGCGGTGAGGAGATCCTAAAAGGCCGTAGCTTTCTTGGCGGGAAGAAAGGCGCGAAAATAGCATCTAAAGCCATAAGGCTGCGCGAAGAAACGAACGCCAGCGGCAGCCCTTACAATAGGTCGTTCGACGACGATCTGATGCCGACACTCTCCAAGGACCTTATATCTGACGGCATTCTAAAGACTTACCTGCACAATCTCTATAGTTCGGAGAAGATGAAAGAGCCGGACACGGGGAACTGCTTCTATTCGCCCAGCGGCTCGATAGACACCACGAACGTCGTCCTTAAAAGATCGGA
>JAKATQ010000058.1 GCA_021818665.1 Nanobdellota archaeon
TCTCATACTCCGTCAACACCCTCACCAACACCACCGCGGGATGCACCACCACCCAGACCCCTTCACCGTCATCCGGCAACCTCGCCGCAGGCTCCACCCAGAACATCGTTTTCTCTCACTCTACAACCTGTACAACGACCTTCACAGAAT
The DNA here is from genome assembly GCA_021818665.1 of Nanobdellota archaeon. Classification (GTDB taxonomy): domain Archaea; phylum Nanobdellota; class Nanobdellia; order Parvarchaeales; family Parvarchaeaceae; genus Parvarchaeum. Next base: position 151 of record JAKATQ010000058.1, read on the forward strand.
CAGGACTTTCTTCTAGCGAAACACCGAAGTGGAACGTGACATATAACACTGTAACGAAATCCGTCTCAGTACCGAACGACATAACCTTCAGCACAAATGCAGGGACGTTCTCGTTCTCCGTCGCTACTCTCAGCTACCAGTCTTCCCCCTTGTGCGTTATCACCTATAAACCATCTCCGTCTTCTGGCAACCTCGTCGCAGGCTCCACTCAAGCGATAGACTTCACCGCCTCTCAGATTTGTACATAAAGTACTTTTTGTTTATTAAGTAGAGTTTCTGTTTATAAAGTCATCTCTAATTTAATATTCAACATACGAGTATATTGCATGACAACCCGTAACACCAAACCCACAAAATCAATGAGATTCGAGAGGGCTTTACAAGTAGCCGATGCAAGATTAGTAGACTATCCCAACCTGATACAAGAACGTATAGAACACGTCAAAAAACAGCTTGAATTTGCGATAGACATCGTAAAGGTCAGAATAATGAAATACCGTACCGTCAGTTTATTGCAACGGAGAATATTGTAAAAACCTTAGGTATCCGACATAAAACATTATAGAGATAAGCTGAAGATGTATCTTAAGGAATTTGAGATGCTCATACCTGGAGTATAGACGAATATTTAAAAACAGAGCAACAACAATGCTTATCATAATTGGGATTACAAAGCTAACAACAGAGATCACATCAGATAAGAGTGCCATTATATTAATCAAAAGATCTATTTATAAAAAGACATCAAAAATGTTAATATGCTAGTTTCTCGATTTTTAGTAGCTCGATCCTCCGATAACCTAGCTGCGGGCTCCACTCAAGCGATAACCTTCACCGGATCCAACAGCGGCACCGGCTACCCTTAAAAAGTATCAAAAAGCCTAAAAGATATTCCACTTAAGCTATAACTTTCACAATCCATCTAGCTACAGTCCAATTTAACATACAACCAGATTCCCTATTCGTAGGCACCTCCTTCACCGTGGCCACCCCGCCAATAACTCGGCAGGCTACACCACCACTCAGATTTTATCCCCGTCTTCCAACACCTCGCCGCCGCACCACTCCACGCACATTCATAACTTTTACCAATACGGCTCCATATCATTGGATAAGAGACTAACTAATCTGTTCCTTCGGCGTCGAGCTGAATAGAAACAAATTCAAAAATCGTAGCTGGAGCCCATGACAAAGTGAAAAAGCGCATGATAATATGCAAAGACGCTGTGGTATTTTTAGAGCGACAATAGCGTTGATGGCGGCGCCCCAAATGCGCTGGCGCTAAAGAGGTCTAGATGCACCGGATCAGCGGCAGGATCTCTCATGAGATGGGAGAGATAGAGATATTTGCACAAACGATCGTCGCCGCATACGAGACCATCAAGAGACGTAAAATGTTTAAATATCCGGGTTTTATTACTAGATATGCTCAAAACCCTGCTTTTAGTGGCGGTGCTGTGCTGTTTCTTACTAGCTTTAGGAACCTCTCACGCTCTGGAGATCACGCCGCAGAGCATAACGACCAACCTCACTACGGGACAGCTTTACGTATTCAACGTCACGTTCTACAATAACGCGACTTCACCTGTGAATATCACTATAAACTCGGTTTTTACGAGGCTGCACTATGGTGCCTCTTTCGAGAACATAGGCGTCTCGCCAACGTCTTTTTACCTCCTGCCAGGGCAATCAAAATATGTGAACTTCTCTCTTGGTACTTTCCCAAATTTTCTCTCGTCCGGATATATCCCGATAGTATTCCCGTACACCAACAATGGTCTAAACAGATCGTACACGATAAACGTCGCGGTGCTTCCCGCTCCCGCGGCGAACCTGATAAGTATATTCGGTATAAGTACTCCAAAGAGCGTATATCCGTATAACATCATAAAGTTCAATGCCAGCATAATAAATGGCATAGGACAGACTGGCGTTGTCGTGCCGTTCACTTATTCGATGGCATCCGGGAGCACGGTCCTGTTCAATGCGACGGAGAGCTTGACTCTCAATAGCCTAGGTCTGAACCTGTTCTCCTTTTCTTTCCCTATCAGTCCATCGACGCCCCCTGGGACGTATAATCTGACATCGGCACTCACATACGATGGTAAGACATCAGAATACAGTGCGCAGCTGGAAGTGTTAGCGTATTTCTCCGCTCCTGAAAAATCATCCTCACAGTTCAACGCATTTGGAGGCGTCGCGTCCCTTACTATAACGAACGACGGTAACACACCGATAAACCCGGATAACTACACTCTTCCCATAAGTGGTTTCGACTCGCTTTTCATACTCTCCAAATCCGCATCATCCGGCTCTGCGTCGTTCTCGGGACTAGGCCTCGTGCCATCAATAACGCGATTGCAGCCAGGTCAGTCACTCACAATTTCTTACACAGTATCTTATCTCCCGCTTTACATAATAATAATACTTGTAGTAGCAGCGATCGTCGTGTTCCTATACTTTAACCGTAAGGTCGTAGTATCCAAAGAAGTAGTCGAGCACAAAGCCTCCGGCGGAATGATAGACGTGAAACTGGCGATAAGGGTAAAAAGTGTGGCACGGAGACCGCTTAGGGACTTGACGATACTCGATGTGATACCGCCTAACGCCCTAAAAGTCTCGGTGATGGGGCCGAAGGAAGGCCACGTCTCGAGGACTGCGCACGGTCTCCACATAACGTGGAAAGAGGCGGAACTCAATCCGGGAGACGAGGTCCTAGTCATGTACGAGATAAAAAGCAAGATAGGCATAGTCGGTGGAATAGACCTCGGTAAAGCGGAATGTGCGTTCTACGCCGGCAGGAACAAACACACTAAGAGATCGAATTCCCTCCTGTTAAACATAAAGTGAGCAGTCATCCTAAATAATCTCCTCTTAGCGCCAGGCGGAAAGTTTAACTGCATCCGAATGTTTATGGGGATAGGTAAAAGCTCATGTAGCATAGCGATAGTGATGCGCCACAGCAAGTATTGTAGTTCATAAGTCTACTCGCAGAGTCAGTGTCTCCTAAAGATTAGATAAAAATTGTACTTATCCGGCTTTGTAGAGACTCTATGATAAACAAGTAAGTTTTTACTTGTTTTTGTCCCTCCTATCGAAGACCTACGTCGATGTTGTACACCACAGCCATCGGGTTTACCTCCTTGAACCGTCTGTCCCATATCTTTGAGGCCATTTGTCAGCTAGAGATTTTCTGGCCGTCTAAAGTATACAGGAAACTTGCTTGGTTCATCTTCCTGCGGTATGTTTAGAGGGGTTATACTTAGAATTTACTATATGATTATTTTAGTCTATTTGTAATGGACTAAATTAAGCTATTCGCAAATATGGATAATCAATTACTGAGGCGTTTTATAGCAATCTTAGGATAAAATCTTTCTCTCGCCCATTTTTCGGAAGTACTGTTACGTCAGATCG
>JAKATQ010000019.1 GCA_021818665.1 Nanobdellota archaeon
GATCTTATATTTTGGTACCGCGCTTTTTTAGCGCCTCTTTGAGAAGTTTTACACCATAGGTCTGGCCGGCTTTAGTAGACTCTATGAACACCACACACCTGGCTTTTAGAGCCAGACCCACACCCTGAAGCACCCTCTTGCGATATTTTTCTGCTATCTTTGCATCGATCACGGTGACCGTTTCCGTTTCCGGATCCGCGTTTATGACGCTCTTGCCGTATCTCACTGGTATCCCTAGCACGTGAAAAATGCCCTGTGTGAAAGCGAGAGTCGCGTCGCAGTCCGGGCAGTCAGCTGCCTGGACATCACAGCCGAGTATCTGACCAGGGTATTTTGCACGGTAAAACGATTGCTTCACAACGAACACCTTTTCTGCGGCCCTTTTCCTAAAGTCATTCATCTGGTCGATGTACTGGATCGCGGCGACGAGGTTTATTTTCTTGTATGGTTCTATGGCTTTTCGTATGTCTTCAACGAACTTGTCGCTAAGCCTACCCTTGTAGCGTGCTTCGACGAAAACCATTTCCATGTCTATATACTTTGAAACACAACATATAAATACTAACTCACAGTAAGTTTAGTCTATGGAAACTAAACTCGTCATAGGAGACTCAAAAACAGGCAAAGCTTACTCGAAATCGCTATCTGCCCAGGAAGCGGAGATCTTCATTAGCAAAAAGATAGGTGAAGAAGTCGATCTGTCAAGTGTAGGTCTTAATGGGTACACCGCGGAGATAACGGGCGGCAGTTACATGACCGGTACCCCCATGCGTAATGGCATCGACGGCATAGGTCTAAAAAAGATACTTACGGAAAGCGGCGTCGGCAATAAGCAGAGAATAAGACGGAGGAAGAGCGTTGGCGGAAGTACCGTGAGCCAGTTCACCTCACAGATAAACGTTAAAATAAGCAAATACGGAGATACACCGGTAGACCAGGTCTTGGCGGCAAAGAAGGAGAATGGTTGAAGACATTATCATAGATGTAGTTGGTAGTTTCTCGGACGGAAAGACGACCCTTGTAAGAGCGCTTACAAGCGAATCGACTCTAAGGCATAGCGAAGAACGGAAACGGGGAATAACGATACGACTCGGCTATGCACACTTTATGTTGTACAAGTGTGTAAAGTGCGCCTCTTTTAGCAGGAACAGTAAATGTGAGGTGTGTGGTGGAGAAGCCATTGAACAAAGGCGCGTTTCGATAATAGACTCACCCGGCCACAAGACCCTGATGACAATAATGTTGAGCGGAGCTGCTTTGGCGAGTGGGGCGATACTAGTCATAGCCGCGAATCAAAAATGTCCACAGCCGCAAACGCTCGAGCACCTGGAAACACTCAAGATAATGGGCGTAAAGAATCTAGTTGTCGCACAGACCAAAGTTGACGTGATTGGAAAGGAGAGGGCGAAGGAGAATAAAGCAGAAATAGAAGCATTTATGAAAAGTAATGGCTTCGAAGGAATCAAAATCATTCCCGTCTTCTCTATACATGACGTAAACATAGTAGAACTTCTGCAGGAGGTGGGAAGATTTTCTGCACCGAAAGCAAGTTCTAAGGAAGAACTATCTTTTCTAGTCGTTAGGAGTTTCGATGTAAACAAGCCAGGTACCCCAATAAAGGAGCTTGGCGGCGGCGTCTTAGGCGGTGCACTTAAGAATGGCGGACTAAAAGTCGGCGACAAGATAACGATATATCCCGGCGTATTTTTACGCAACGTGTGGGAGCCTCTAAAGACGAAAGTGGTACAGATACAGAGCGAATTTGGAAGTGAGAAAGAGATACACGGCGGCTTAACGGTGGGCGTGAAGACCAGCCTAGACCCGTCTATCACTAGAAGAGACGGGCTCGCGGGTAGTCTTGCCACGTTTGCTGACAAGCCACCAATATTGAAGAGCAAGATAAACATAATGTATTCATCTCTTACGGAAAGAGAAAAAACTATGTTCAAGAAACCGCTTCAGAAGAATGAAATAGTCCTGATAAATGTTCTGGCGTCGAAAGTGCTCGGAACGGTGTTTTCGGTTAGCGGGGACAAAGTCGCAATAATCATGAACAATAACGCGCAGATCCCTTGTTACAATGGTGATAAAGCTGTAATATCGAGAAAGCTAGACAATGTGTGGGTGCTTTCCGGCTCAGGTCTCATATATGATTAACATACTGATAGACACGAACGCATTGATATACTTTTTTGATAAGAAGACCGATGTAAAGCGTATGCTTGATAGAGGCCTTAACCAACCACATTCGCTATTCTACCCGGACGTAGCGGTGGATGAGCTTAAGCGCCTGAAGAGAAACGATGTTATAAGATGGGCGGAGAGCACGGGCTTGCAGCTCGTCAATACGGGAGGGCTAGAAGGGCTCAATGACGATAAGATTTTAGGTCTTTCGAAGAGGCATGATTTCAGCCTCATGACCCAGGATAGAGTATTGAGGAAGCGCGCTTTACAAAACGGTATAGAAATTATTAGACTGACGGGACAGTCGGCTAGGGTAGAAAAAGCACCAAAATAAGGTTTAAACACCACCACACATAAATAACACATTTTATCTTGCGCATTCAAAAAAGATTTAAATAGATATGGGAATATCCAATACGGTTATGGAAAATGATGTTGTTTTCGTCGGGAAAAAACCAATAATGTCTTACGTTCTGACTGTGCTGACACATATGAATTCGGGACACGACAAAGTAGTACTAAAAGCAAGGGGGTCTACCATATCTAAAGCTGTAGACATTTCGCAGATTGTCAAAAGAAAGTTTTCCAAAGACCTAAAGATTTCTAATGTAGAGATAGGCACAGAAGAGCTGCCCAACGAGCAACGGAACGAGAACACTGGCGATAGGAAACGTAACGTGTCGTTTATAGCAATAGAGATGGGGCGATGAGGATGATAAGCGAAAAAGATTTTGTTTTGATAAATTTCGTTGGCAGAATAAAATCGTCCGGTAAGATATTCGACCTCACAGAAAAAGACATCGCGGATAAAGAAGGCGTACAAGAAGATGGCTTTAATTTCTCACCGGTGCTGGTTATACCGGATTCTAACTACGTTCTGACGCCCCTGGCAAAGTCCCTCGTGAATCGCAACGTCGGCGAAAAATACAGGCTTGAACTAAAGGCGAAGGAGGCATTCGGTGAACTGAATCCAAAACTTTTGAAAGTTCTTGGTATGAAAGTATTCATAGAAAACAAGATAAATCCAAGCCCAGGGGACCTTGTAATGCTCGACGGAAAGATGGCTACCGTACAATCTGTTAGCGGTGGGCGTGTCATGGTTAACTTCAATCACCCATTAGCAGGGAAAGATTTGGTATATGATATAGAAGTGGTTAAAGTGCTGGAAACAAGTAAAGAAAAATGCGCTGCAATATTCAAACATTACTCTGGGAACGAACCAGACGAGATAGATATAGCCGAAGATTCAGTAAAAATAAAATCGGTTGCTAAGATAAAACCGTACGAAATAGACGCTATAAAGACGGACATAGAAAAGTTCGTTCATAATGGGCTTAAGGTAGAAATAGTAGCTGGATGAAATTGATGCTAAATGTTTATATACCGAAATAATTATTAAGGTATTGAGAACTAGAAGCTAAAAAAGATTATGGACCCCGATTTTTTGAAGATTTCGACTAACGTCTCGAGCCAAGGCGTTAAAGCCATAAATTTTGATGCCAGCCGGACGAAAGAGTTCGACAAAGCCTTAGAAGAACTTATAGTTTCAAGGCACGCCAACATAAAAGTTGTAGGTGTGGGCGGCTCCGGCAACAATACCCTCAGCAGGATGTTTGAGATAGGCATAAAAGGGGCCGAACTTATAGCGATAAACACGGACGCGCAGGACCTTCTGGTAACTCCTGCAGACAAGAAGATACTTATAGGCAGAGAAACCACGAACGGCTTAGGTGCGGGTGCTGACCCTTCGGTTGGCGAAGCCGCGGCAAAGGAACAAGAACAGGAAATAAAGGAGGCTCTCCAAGGTGCGGATATGGTTTTTATATGTTGCGGGATGGGCGGCGGTACCGGCACGGGTGCAGCGCCAGTGGTCGCGCAAGTAGCTAAACGTCTGAATGCACTTACTATAGCAATAGTAACACTTCCTTTCAAGGCAGAGAAAAAGAGGAGAATGCAAGCGGCGCTGAATGGTGTGGAAAAACTCAGAGCAGCCGTTGACACGCTCATAACTATCCCGAATGAAAAACTTCTGGCGATAGCCCCAGGCCTTCCGCTCCCGATAGCCTTCAAAATAGCGGATGACGTGCTGACAAATGCCGTAAAGGGGATAACAGAATTAATAACTCGACCAGGACTGATAAATGTTGATTTCGCTGATGTGAAGAGGATAATGTCGAACGGTGGAGTAGCTCTTATAGGCACCGGAGAAAGTGACGCCAGAGACAAGCGTCTGGAGAGCGTGGCAGAGAAAGTTCTTAACAATCCACTCATTGATGTAGATTTTTCCAGTGCAAAGGGCATGCTGATAGATGTTTCCGGAGGACCACAGCTTACGCTTGATGAAGTGAATAAAGTAGTTGACTTGATAAACCAAAAACTTCCAGAAGATATAAACATAATACTAGGTGCACACATCTATCCAGATTTAAAAAATACCGTAAAGGTACTGGCCATAATAACCGGTGTAAGTTCAAGGCAGATATCTGGAAAATCCATAGAAGAAGAGAAAGAGCTGAAAGAGAAAAGAGAAGTAGAAGAAGAATTAGGCATAACTTTCTTAAGCTAACAGCTTATGGACAATAATAAGAGCCTTGCAGATGCGAATAAGACCGATAATAATGACAGTGCGGCCATGCCGCATACCGTGCAACCTACGGAACAACAAACATCGTCGAACACGCAAAAACAGGATAGCCAAGACCAAAAAGAATCGCTGAATCCACCAAAACTAGAAAAGACGCCACAGCGTGAGACAAAATCTGCAGCACCACAGTCACAGAGCCACCATCCTGATGAAAAAGTGGCCGCACACGTGGAAAATCAGAGTTATACGAAACAGATAAGACATGGTGCACCTACTTATGTGAGACTAGCTCGTAAGCTGAAATCGATACGGGCTAGTGCGATAAAAGCCAAGCTAAATCATTATATCTTCGAGTATAAGCGCGTTCTCAGTTTAGCAAGGAAACCTACGAAATCAGAGTATAAAGAATTAGCGATAATGGTCGCGGTTGGAACAGGTATAATAGGCGGGATAGGCTTTGTAGTGCAACTGATAATTCAGTTCATTTAAACACTAGGATCCGTAATATACACACATGGGAAAAAAGACGGTCAAGTGGATCCCGATAGGAATGATATTAGAACATGAAGAAATTGAAAGCCGTCGGTTAAAAGTTTTGGAGGAAGAGATACGCAATAACTGGCGTGTCGTTCCTATAATAGTCACAGATTCAGATAGACAAGACAAATACGTAGTTTTAGATGGCCATCATCGGCTAAATGCTCTGATAGCACTAGACGTAAAAAAGATACCTTGCATAGTGGTAGATTACAAAGAAATAGAGCTAAAACACTGGCGTGAAGAATATAGTCACATAACAAAAGAGGATGTAATAAGAACCGCGCTAGCCGGCAAAAAACTACCAAACAAAACAACAAGGCATATCCTAGACTTCTTTCCAGAAGAATATACGGTTAGCTTGCCCGCCCCTAAAAATCCAAGTTAGATAAGTTTCATTGTTGTCAGACGCACATATTTCGTAAACCAAAATTGTATATTTTGTACCGTATCGACGGCTGGCGTAGAGTTTAAATTCAGCAAACTTTTACTCATTTTATGAAGCAAAAGATAAGCATAACTCTTAACGATACTCTGATGCGCTTTATAGATTTGATTAGAGGTGATGTCCCCCGTAGTAAGTTTATAGAGAATTACTTAAAGGAGAAGACGAACCTGTTCGAAGCCGTCTGGACGTTTTCGGACGAGATGAAAAACATCAGTAAAAAAGAACTGCTAACTGCGCACATAAGTCAGCCTTTCTGTAAGCCACTTTGCAAGCACGAAGGCTTTATAGATATACAGCGAGATTCACTCGACTTCTATGACAAGGAGTTGCAACGGCTCTTCACAATAAAAAAAATTGATATAAAAAGTGCAAAGGTGGAGTATGATTCCACTTTCAGAAGATTTAAGCATTCACGTGGGTTGAATCCACCGCTGCGACTAATTTTTGGAAAAAAGAAACTATACGTTTTCGTTAGGGGCTTAGGCGAACTAGTATTCAAAGGTAACGATTCTAGAGTTTTACAAAGTCTTATTTAATCGTGTACGGTTAAACACATAAATATCAACAAGGGCAATCTATTTTATGGCCGCAAGACACAATAAATCACGGGTTAAAAAGACACCACCATACCTTAGGAAGGGTATGATAATAAGATATTTTCTTTTCTATATCTGGATTGCTTTTGCTTTCCTTATAACTATAACTATATTGAATTACTGGTTTTCATCCACAGCGTTCTCACTTAATGTTGACAGTACATGGATAGGCTTGGCCTGGGCCCTTTTAGGAGTTTCTTGGTTCGTACTGGCTCTTATTGCATGGAGGATGTTTTATTGGCACGTTTACGTAAGTCCGTATCGACTGTTAAAGGGTGATGACAACAGAATAAAAGTCAACTTTATGAAAATCGCACTATCTAGGACCAAGATGCGGTTAGCAGCTGGTGAAATATCACCACAGGAATACAGAGAGATAATAAGCATCCTAAAGAAAGAAAAGGGATAAGCATGCTGTACAAAGCAGGTGTCTGTAATATAGGAAAAACCGAAATCAGAAGGCGTTACGCTTTTGGAATAATCGGTTTCGTCTTAGCCGCCATAATCTTGGTGTGGATGTCCGTTTCCGGATTTTCACACACATGGTTCGTGCTTCTAGCGATTCCACTGTTTGCCGGCTTTGAAGGAACGTACCAAGGTGCGCTTCACTTCTGTGCTGGTTTTGGAATGACGGGACGTTATGATTTTCTTGGGACCAGAAAAGAATATGGTAAAGTGACTAGTCAGAAAGAGCATAAAGCGGATATTGTGATGTCCTTAAGGATTCACGCATATTCGCTATGGTCCACCGTTATAGCAATCATAGTAATAATTCTTTTGATTTGAGTGCAGCGTCCGCCCATCAAACCACAGTCTCGCAGCGTCGGTAAACTATTAATTGTGTAAAATTATAATAAGACTATGTCAGATAATTTAGATTCTATTCTTATGACATGGCCTGAATTCGGCGTGTTCGCAGATAATCTTACAAGATTGGTTGCAGATAACTATAAGGATATAGATGTGATAGTCGGGATAGCCAGAAGCGGCTTGCCATTGTCTACATTTATATCAAATCACCTTGGAAAGGACATGGATATAATACGCATAAGAGCATACGATGGAAAAACGCCGTTGGAGCACCCGATGATATTAAACACCCCACACTTGGACCTTAAGGACAAGACAGTGCTTCTGGTTGACGACCTGTCAGATCGGGGAGAAACGTTCAGACACGCGATAGATTATATTACGAAGCTGTGCAAGCCCAAGAAAATTTACACGGCCTCCATATTCGTGAATGAGCGAAGCACTTTCAAGCCAGACGTTTACCTTTCTACGGTAAACAAGTGGGTAGTTTTCCCGTGGGAGAAAGACCCCTCTGAATAGATCTGGCTTAGAAGCACGAACGTACTTTTCATGAAAAGAAAGATACAGGCGCTTATATTCCGTTTGAATCCGAAACCAGAGTTTCTCGTACTTCATGTATTACCTCGGCCAACAACATTCTGGCAGGACGTTACAGGCAAAGTGGAAGCAAATGAATCCACCATAGAGGCCTTAAGGAGAGAAGTTAGGGAAGAAACTGGCATAGGTTCGAAAGATGTCCTAGAGATAAAGCAACTTTTTGCATTTTACTACAGGGGCCGCGATGGCGCGTCTATCGCGGAGAAAGTGTTCTCTGTCAAAGTTTCCTCGGCGGCCAAGGCAGACATAACAAAAAACGTGTACCCAGAGCACGATGATTATCGATGGCTTAGCGCTTCAAAGGCGAAAAACTTGGTTAAATGGGGCAGCAATAAGAGAGCGATATCGAAAGTTTTGAAATCTCTGAAAGACACCTAAGCGGTCTATTTGCTGTTAAGTACCCCGTTTTTAGGACAAAGGTCTTTTATTACGCAGCGGCTACACAATGGAAATGTAGAGTGACATATTTCATGTCCGTGGCTTTTCATGATATATGCCAACTTCGCCCAGTCTTTTCGCTCTACAAGTGCCATAAGGTCCCTTTCTATGTCCTCCGGTTTGGTCTTATCGCTAAATCCTATCCTATAGGATAATTTTATCACCCACGTATCTACCGGAATCCCTTCGACTATGCCGAAGGCGTTAATCAGCACGGTGTTTGCCGTCTTGCGACCAACTCCGGGTAACGCCAAGAGGCTTGCCATGTCATTTGGTACTTTTCCGTCACATTGTTCCTCTATTATTTGACATGTTTTTATGATGTTTTTTACTTTCGCGTTCGCAAATGCAACTTTAGCTACAAATGATAGTAATTTTTTCTCATCGGCAGAGGCGTAGTCCTTTGTGCTTTTGTAAGACTTGAAAAGCGCGCTAGTCACAGAATTCACAACGGTGTCTTTAGTCTGTGCAGACAATATGGCAGCCACTAATAAGTCTATAGGCGTCGAGAAGTCGAGATAATAATGCGCCTTGGGATACGTAGCCTTGAGAATATCCATAGCCTTGCGTGCAGAGCTCTTCTCCAAAAGTCTTGTTTGTGTCATATCAATAATAAAATAATGTTATTATTTATAAAGTTCCATCTTAATATTAATGGATTGTCGAAATCTAGCAGGAATTATAAGTTCTTCGTCAAAAGCTTCAGGGGAAGACGAAAGTTATGGCACAGAAAGACGCACTCTAGAGAGTACACTAGGTGATTTAAAAGCTAAGTTACAAACTCGTAGTGTCGACAAGATGACTCTCAAACAGATTTACCTGACGGACAAACCTAGCTTTAATGAAACGATATCATATCTGCCGGCAGTTATAAAATTTGCCACATCGGCATTAACGTACATTGTAAAAAATGGCTGGAGCGCCCGCAAAGGGTTGAAATGGGTCGCACACGTAAACCATGGGTGGGACTATTATTTCGGCAGATATTTTCGCCCAAGCGACCTATTCGGCGCCGTGCTAAAGGGCTTTAAACATAAGTACATAATACTCGATGCATTTAAGGAGGAGGGAAACGCTTCCAGCGCGCTGTACAGCGAGATCCTCGATAGGATAGTTTTGAAACGCCGCGTTTTTTACAATGATAAAATACGGCCGGGAATGCTCAAAGAAGTGCTTATACATGAGAATGCGCATAGGCTTCTTAGAGGGTACCAAGAAAAGATGGCCCATAGCGATTCTTTTTTCCAGGCTGTAAGATATCTCGGAGGAAAGCTACCGACGTATTATGTTAGATGTAAGAACTGTGACGATGAATTCTTTTTAGACTCGTTCTCTGGCACGTTTAAAGAGCGGTGCCCCTCGTGTGGCGACGGCAATAGCGCATCTGAGATAATCGAGATTGAACTTTCCAGCATAAAGACGTATGGCGAAATAAAATATTTAATCGCAGAATTTATGAAATACGCAGCGCTGTTCGAGCACGCCGTGGTGTACAAATATGGCGAGAAAATTGAGAGAAAAAACGTAATCTCATGTTTATCATCTGCTATGTGCTTGTATAAACCTGACGATACTTGTACCTTATTCAAGCTCCCCGAGCACCAATCTGGCTAGTGTGTCGGGACTTAGTTTTGCTTTTTCTTTGAGGGCGTTTATGAAAAGATTTGGCTCCAGTTTATATTCTATAAGCAGTTCTAAATCCCGCTGGAAATTATACAACTGCACTGGTTTTGGATCTTCGATATCAAGCCTATATCCAAGTACGCCGGTGTTGACATTACCACGTAGCGCTATAAAGCCCAAACCGGTCTTTACGTTCTCAGCAGATACATTATTCTTTACACAGAACGCACGTTTATAGACCGACAATTGTTTTCTGTGCGTAGACGCGTTATTTAGCACCTTGTCGGTTTTAAAATCTAGTATAAGGTATTTTCCTCCTGGGTGCTCGTACACCGCGTCCATTTTGCACACGAAAGACATACCCTCTACGCGTAGCCCCAATTCGAAAACATCGTTTATCGGCATGGAAATCCGGTCTTCTGCAGACACCTGTGAGAATCCAAGTTTATGCAGGAGCTCTTCGTTTATGGCACGTATGTTTCTTAGGTACCCTTTTTCCTGATCATTAAGCTGGTTTTCATCGACGGTCCGTTTAAACAAGCCCTCCGCTATACGATGCGCTTTTATTCCAGCTTCGGCTTCAAAAGTCGTATACTTCAATCCTAGTATCTCTCTTTTTAGGAAATTTATCGGGTCTTTGACAGAATTAACCAAGCTGTATGATGCGCTCCATAAGTTTTGGAAATACGCTTCCACCATGTCGTTTAACCAGTAGTCTTTGGCTTCTAGAAGTTTTCTGGCGTCGTCGTATCTCCCGTTAACGAACAAAGAAAAGGCTTCGTATAGTTTTCCATACACTGGTTCTACCTCGTTTTCCGCTTCTATTATGTTAAGTTCGGTGGCATTCTCAAAGTAATAGCGACCTTGCAAATCTCGCGGAGCTATTATATAAAGACCGGTCTTGGCACGCGTAAACGCGACAAAGTCGACGCGCAGATGCTCTTCCCCAAGTTCTTCTCTGATGTCGATTTTCTTTACCGCCAGTATTATTGCATAAACTACCAAATCTATGAAACTGAAATTCTCTCGCGTCTTTTTTGGGACGTATATCACGTTATCAAATTCCCTCCCCTTCGCCTTATGGACCGTTGTAAGTACCAAGTCCTTCTCTTTACCGCGTGGTTCATAGCTGTCTTCCGTTACGGATAGATAGTCCAATAAGCCGCTCCACGTAGGAAAATCTACCGTTTCGAAATAATTTGTTATGTTCTTGTATATCGAATCAGCAGTGAGATATTCCTCCTTACCAAGTGAGAAGGCTATCGGTAGGACGATATTTCTGAAAGTTTTCATTATAGCGGGTTTGTTAGATATCACGGCGCGCATTGCAAAGAAGGACTTTGCTACGGTAGAAAGCTTAGATATATTAAGAGGTTCCCTTTCGTTCAATTTGGCGACATCAGAGGCTTCTTTTATAGAGAGCCCTGAAAATGGAGTAAATAATGCGCTTATTATCGAAGTAGGCTCATCACTAGTAAGACCGTTAAGAAAAGCTATTATATCCTTTTTAGTCTCTTCTGACGTAGACGCGCTTATGGTAGAAGTGTATTCGAGTCTCTTCGCATCCAATAGTTTTGATATCTTCACAAGCTGGTCGTTTGTTCTGGTTATAATTGCGCATTTTCTGCCAGAATTAAGCAGCTCTATAGCCTTTTCCACACAAGCATTGTTAGTATTCTCTGTAAGTAACAGCTTTACTTCACCTTTGAAATTTTTATCGGTACGCAAGCTCGCCAACTCTTCCTCGTAGGTCTCATCCTCTGTATTCGCCAAGAAGTTCTTTTTTGCATATTCGATTATCTCCTTCGCGCTCCTGTGATTTATTTCTTTTCTTATCTTCACAATGTCGGGGCGGTTTTCGAACAATTTGAAGTTTCTGATGCTGCCCCCCTGAAAGCCGAATATAGCCTGCTTTCTGTCGCCCACTAAAAATATCCTATCACCGACGTCAAGGGCTATTCTGGCTTCGAGCTCGTTTACATCCTGTAGCTCGTCGACAAGAACATATTTATACAGTTTATAATTTCGGTTATGAACTTTGAGAAAATTTATAAGCATATCGGAGTAGTCTATGAACCGGGCGCCTTTTGAATCTTCATAATCTTTATAGGCAGTTATGAAGTAACTCAAGAAGGACACGATTTCTCCTTCATTTACGTTATCGAATTGCTCTCTAGAGTACATGTCTTTCACAATCGTCTTTACGTCGTCAAGTTTTATGTCCTCTGGGAGGATCCCAAAGCTTTTTAGATACCTTATGGCGTTCTCGCATTTAGGTACTAGATCAGATATGATGTAATCTCTCGGATAATTGAATGCATGACTCTTGTCGAAACTTCTTAGGATTGAGTAACGCATGAAATTATTGGAAGCGATCTCGCGATTGTCGCCATTGGAAGTTAAGTAATCATTGGCGAAACTATGGAAAGTGTGGATGCTTATCTTGGCAGGATCCGTTTCAGGTATGTTAGATGTTCTTATCCGCTCGGTTATCCTTTGTCGCATCTCTTCAGCTGCCTTGTTTGTGAACGTTATACACAGTATCTCTGCCTCTTTTGCCCCCTGTCTTAGAAGAGAGACTACGCGATCCGCAAGAGCAGTAGTTTTCCCGGTTCCAGGATTTGCAATTATTATTATATCTGATTCCTTGCTTATGATGTCGAGATTTTCTTCCCTTTCCATAGATGTAGCCTCCGAAAGACTATATGCTTAGTCATTATATGTTCGTTTCCAAAAGTTTTTCAAAGCGATTTTTCTATTCGCGATACAGCTTCGTCTACGTCCGTCTTAGTTATTATCAGAGGGGGCCTGAAACGTATTCCTCTTTCGCCGGTCTTAAGACTGAGCAATCCGTTTTTGTACAAAGCGTCATTTACTGTATCGCGCATTTTTGTATCAGGCAGATCAAAAGCAACCATAAGACCGCGCCCACGTGCATTGGAAATCTTGCCCACGTGGCGCTCCTGAAGTTCACGGAGTCTTGCTAGAAAATACTCTCCAATTACAGCCGCGTTTTCTACTAGTTTCTCTTCCTCCATTATAGTTAAATAACGCGTAGCACGCACCATGTCCGTAAGATTGCCGCCCCATGTTGAATTTATTCTGCTAGGTACATGAAAAACATTCTCCTTTATCTCGTCAATCTTCGGACCTACCATGATGCCACACACTTGCATCTTTTTCCCAAAAACTATTATATCCGGTTTTAAGCCGAAGTGCTGATGGGCCCACCACTTTCCGGTAGTCCCTAAGCCGGTCTGTACTTCATCCATTATGAACATAATGTCGTTGTCGTTGCAAATCCGTTGTATTTCATTTAGATATTCACTCCTAAAATGGTTGTCTCCGCCTTCTGCTTGTATCGGCTCTATTATAAGCGCTGCTATGTCATCCTTATAAGTCTTCAGGGCAGTTTTTATCTCTCTTATACTTTTTTGTTCCAGTGCTTCCACAGCCTTTAGGTTTTTTCCTTCTAGAGGGAAGGTTATCTTTGGGTTAGTCACACGGGGCCATTTGAACTTCGGGAAATATTTTATCTTGTTCGGATCGAACGTATTAGTCAGCGAAAGCGTGTATCCAGAACGACCATGAAAAGCTTCTTTGAAGTGTATTATCTTCGTACCTAGCTCCTTTTTGTGCCCTCCGTCAAGATTTTTCCGTATCTTCCAATCAAATGCAGTTTTTAGGGCGTTTTCTACGGCCAAGGCTCCTCCGTCTATAAAAAAGAAATACTTCATATATGAAGGAGTAGCGACTCGGGAGAGCGTAGCTACAAATTCTGCCAATTCTGGTGTATAAACGTCACTATTTGTCGGCTTGTTTATGGCAGTCGTTTCCAGTTCATAAAGGAAGTCTTGTTCGAACATCTTTGGATGGTTCATTCCTAAGGGAGAAGTCGCAAAAAATCCAAAGAAGTCCAGGAATTCGCGATCATAGCGAGAATCATATATCCTAACGCCTTTGCTCTTCCTTAAGTCAAGTGTTAAGTCGAATACTGGTGAGGGCATGCGCTGTGATATTATGCGATGGACGTCTTTTGGATTTATCATATGCTTATTATATATCGTGTTGATTATAAAGTTTATCCCAGCACCGGCTTCTCGTCAAGAAACACTGCAACTACATAAGCTAGGTTTATATTTGTCCGACGCCCCTATATTATAGGATATATGGCTGTACAAGCCGTCGTCGCACCAGAAACTGCTTTATTAAAGCAAAGACGGAGTGCTACTCTGGATGCACTTCTTTTTGAAAATGGTAGGGCGGATAAGATACGGGCTGTTCTAGAAGAACAGCACGCGCACATAATAGACGCCCCTGGTGGTGTAGCAAATATACTTGCGTCTAGGAATTATCCGTGGTATAAGCACACGTGGTTTAGAGACTCCTGCAAGGGGGCGCTGCATCTAATAGAGTTCGCTGCCTTCGTCGAAAAATGGGGCCTGGAGGATAGCTTCAAAAATGGCATGATGTATATACATAATGACCTACCAAAAATAATACGCACGATGTGGCGGGCCCTTGATTTTTTTTACGGTAAAGATAAATCAGCGGAGGCGGTAGACATAACCAAAATCGAGTCGAGACGCGGCCGAAACCATGTTCTTACCAGATTCGATGTAACAAGTTCGAATGGGAGCATATCTCTCGCTGATCCGGATATTGATCAGCCTAGCGAACTGCGTAGCTGGATAATGCAATATGATGCGACTCCTTTAGTCATGTTGGCGACAAAAAACTATCTAGAACACTATGGTTCGGAAAAGATAAACGATGTAATACCTTTGATTAAAAAACTGCTGCCAAACTTGGCATCATACATGCAAAATTTCCATACTACGCCGTGTGCAGATGCATGGGAGCAATACTATTTTTATGGGACTGAAAATGTAGCAGATAGTAAAAAAACGATCGGTAAAACGATAGATTCGTACTCGGTGGCTGCGGCGTATCATGGTGTAAAATCAGCCAGACGCATATCAACACTTTTAGACGTAGAAATGCCACCGAACATCAACGAATCGGAGATAGAGCAATTTTTGGCCACCTACTTTGTTATGCCACCGGAGAACGGTAAGAAAACAATCTTGAACAAATCAAAGATAGAGTATGGAGATACGATAGGAAGCATCGATTCGGCTGCCATAGAAGTTATGCGACTTTTTAGCCCTAGCACGGCCATAGACTCGGAAGTCGCAGAAAATACATTAAAATGCATCGAGGAAGAGCTGTTGGGAAAGAACGTCTTACCTATACGATATCGTTTCTTTGGCAGGTACAGCCACATAAAAGACACTTATTTCTATGGCGGCAGATGGTTTCCAAACGGCCTAGAACTTGCCATGTTGTATACGCAACGAAGTGAGTTCTCAAAAGCAAAAACCATAATTGAATACGTAGAACACAGGATAAATTCCAACGGTTCTATCCCAGAGCAGGAAATTATAGACCCGTCTAGCCCTGATGACGATCCTCAAAGATACTTAGAAAAAAATGGTGGCATTCCAATAACTTGTCTTTGGTGGTCTGAAACAGCTTATCTTGGTGCAATAGGTTCCTACTTAGATAAAACGACGTCTTCGACTATACAATACAAATGAGCTCACGCATTTTTTTGGAGATAGCGCATGTTAAGCTCGATTTTTTCTATAGTCTGCCCGAGATAGTTTTTTAGGTCGTCTCTATAGTTTTCTTTTTTAGAGAAGAATTCTTTTATTTCATTAAATACCACAGGATCGTTTATAACACTAAGAGATTGCACATATCTATCAGCTATACCGGTTATCGGTGCATACGTGCGCAGGATGTCTTTCCAGTTTTCTTTTACCCAGTTCCAGACGATTTCCTTTGTTAGAGGATTGTAAAAAGCTGCAGCATCCTCGATAATGAAAGAATCTTGTTTTCTTACATGATAAGATTTCGAGAAGTTGAAGGCGCGTCTGAGCAGTTTTTTATCTCGGAACATTGCAAGTGCCACAAGCAGTTCTTCACGCTCGTTAGAGCTTGTAGCTGCTTTGTATCTTCTTATTAGCATATCGAAGGTGTCTTCATTTCCGTTTATAGCTGATATGGAGTACACGCTTTGCAGCAGGTCAGGATCGACATTCCCTCCGTTAAGCGCGATATACAGGTTTTCTTTTGCTATATTTAACGCACGCGAGTCGCCTATGGAACCCAAGAAAATAAGCATCTCCTCCCTTATCAGAGGGTTCACTAACGCCTCACCCGCGTTTTTGTACCAGCCGAGCCGATTAAGTACAGCTCTTGCTATGTCTGCTCCTGCCCGTTTTATGCTATCTGATAGCGGCATGCGGTAGTTAAGATTACATAGTTTTATGATATGTCTTATAAGATTCAGGCAGACCGGATAACTGGGGTCTTTGAGATATACCTTGACAAAATCGATGTAATCTTTGGTTTTAAACTTGCCGGTAAGCGTCATCGCGAAAAGGTCATTTTCGACGCCCCAAACATCTGCCTCAGAAAGTTTATTTTCAGAAGCCAGTTTGCCCAGACGGTCTAGCAAAGTGTCATCGTATTCGACTCTGTAGAAGCCATGCTGGCCATGGTTAAGTTTTATCCAGTCTCCCATTATTTTAAGTTCGTAAGCGTGATTTTTCATCAAAAACGCACCGTCGCCGCTCGCAGTCTCGTACTGGACAGGTATCGGCCATATTCCGTCCTCATTACCAGAGAACATAAAACGTGTTTGGAAGAGTTCAAGATGTTCCTCGGCCCTTTTTACAGTTATTATCGGGTGGCCAGGCCTGTCAATCCACTCCTCCATTACATGACTTATCTTAAGACCTTTATTCTTCGCTGCTAGGTCTATTGCATTCCAGAGGTCGTGTTTGGAAGCATTAGAATATCTATATTTAGTAAGATAGATATTAAGGCCCTTTCTGAACACGTCTTTGCCAACGCAGTTGTCTAGCATGCACAACACGCTCCCGCCCTTCCTGTAACTTATCCTATCGAAAAGTCCAGCCACTTCATCTACGGTTTTCACCTTTACGCTTATCGGATGGGTGTCGCGTAGGCCGTCGACGGAGAACGCAGTCTCGAATGCGTAGCTAAGATAATTCAAATCAACGCGCCATTCCGGCATCACCGTCTCCATCGCCTTAAACGACATATATGTCGCGAAACTTTCGTTAAGCCAGAGGTCGTTCCACCATTCCATGGTTACGAGGTCTCCAAACCATTG
>JAKATQ010000020.1 GCA_021818665.1 Nanobdellota archaeon
TCTTACGGTGCGCCCGAGCAGATTTATACATAAAACTTTATAAAAATAATATGGGAAGATCCAAGCAGACGATGCTGACGGAGGAGGCGTATTTCCATGTATAAAAACAAGACCGAGAGAAAGAAGTCTGTAGTGCAGCTATGCCAGATATGGACTTAAAGGCTTTTAGCGTATGTGTTGTCGGCGCCGGCGCGTTGGGATGCGCTGTGCTCGAAAAGCTGGCCGGTGCAGGTATAGGGCGCGTGAGGGTCGTGGATGGGGACATAGTTACGCCAAAGAACCTTAAGAACCAGCCGCTTTATGGCGAATCAGACACAAAAAACCCGACTTTCAAGGCGCTCGCCGCTGTAAAAGCGCTCCGAAGCGCGCACAAGGGCACAGAGTTCGTCGCTTCAGCATTTTATATAGGCAGCAAAAGGGCGGGAAAGGCACTTTTTGGTTATGATATGGTGATCGATGCGACCGACAACCGTGAGAGCAGACTGATAATAAATGAAACGTGCATAAACAACCGCGTTCCCCTAATGATCGCCTCTATAAACGGCAAAAAAGGCCTCTTTTATATCATAAACGGTAAATCCGCATGCTTCGGCTGCATAGCCGCAAATGCGCGGAAACCGGTAAACGAAGAATGCGTCAACATATCTAGAAAAGACGCCGAACGCCTGGCAGAGATGATGGTCACAGGCATGCTTAGATTCTTCGAATCGCCGTCACAGCTCCAACAATTCACCAGCGTGAATCTGGCTACTAATGCGACGGAAAGCCAACAGTTGCTTAAGTACGCGGGGTGCCAGACGTGCGGCCCCAGAAGGCGGCGCAGATCGCGGGATGGCGCCGTCGTACAGCTGTGCGGCGATGGAATAAAAGCGTCCATCCAGAGGAGAATATCCTTAAACAAGCTGTCAGCCGGAATACCAGGATTCGTGCGGGACGGAAAAGCGGATTTCGCACTGTTGAGAAAAGACGGCAAATCGGTGCTGGTCTCCTTTGAGGGAGACGTGCTGTTTACCGGTTATGGCGAGGATGAAGCATGTGCACTGTTAAATAAGATACGGCGCGCCGTCCACGCCGCTTCCCGTACTTCCTGACAATCCTATACAGCAGTATCGCGCTGAGCACTATCACTGGAGAAGACGAAGCCATCAGTACGTAAGTACTGTTCGTAAGGCCGTTTATCGCAGAACCGCTAAGGACGATTCCTTGGCCATTAGCGAGGTTGAAGTTATTCTGCAGCAGGAAATATTCCTGGAGCGTCAATGCGAGCATCACGGAACCTACGCCGAGCCCTATAAGCGCGGTTATTATGAGTAGGATAGGTTTCTTTGACGACGCCATTTAAGACTAACGTTTTCAATCTTTAAATAGAATGCCTATCAGAGTATTATTATGCTCGGAACGATACTGCAACTTTTGAGTAATAGCAGCAATAGCACTAACAGCACGCACAACGTAACGCAGATTCTTACGGCTCAGACACCCGGCACGTCGCTCCTTTTCTCAGGTGTGGAACAGTTCCTTTTCCCGTTCCTTCTGGTATTTGCCATAGTATACGGCGTCCTGGAGCGCAGCAAGATATTCGAGGGAAAAAGGGACGTAGAATCGATAATAGCCTTCGTTTTGGGGATAGTATTCGCCACCACAAGCTATACTCTTCAGCTCACTTATATAATACTCCCGATAGCCGGTATAGTGGCGGTAGTCGTCTTCATGCTGCTGGCGATAGCATCGATGGTCTACGGGCAATCGTCGGAGTTCCCACCCAGCATAAAGAAGACGATAGTGGTCGTAGCAATAATAATATCCTTCATACTCATACTGTGGGTGCTCACCAACTTCCAGTTCGCAGGCTTCAAAACGTCGGACGTAATAAGCGTCCTTGAGAATTACGCACCGTACATAGCAGTCATAATGTTCCTTTTGATAGCGGGCTATCTGCTATCCAAGTGATTTTTACTTTCACTATAAAGTAAAAACATATCAATAAAGATTTATATACTAGAAACGTCCATAAACTCGTATGGCAACGGTCGATGCTGGTTCGTTGTATACCTCTATAAACAACGCATTACAAGTGATAACGCCGGCGAACGTGACGGATCCGATAGAGTTCTGGCTTGCTTTTTTGCTTATACTTGCGATATTGAACACTGTGCTGAAGAAAGTCAGTTTCTTCACCGAGGAGTCGAACAAGGTGGCAAGAGCACTGACGGCACTGATAATATCGTTTTTCGCCGTCACCGTCGTGTGGGTCAGCCCCGTACTCGTCTACATGTCATCGACATTGGCTGTGACGGCCGTGATACTCGTCGCGATACTCGTGATAGCTGCGATGACCGGCTATGATACAAAGGGCGGTGCAAAATGGCTTTTCATAGTGGCGATAGTCGTACTTTTCATAGGCGGTGGCCTTTTCTCGTGGATATTCGTACCATCTGGCTCTGGAGGCGTCTCTGGCTTCTCAGGGTCCAGTAGTGGAGTCAACGGCGTAGGAAGCGCGCTCGCTGGCGTGCTAGCATCAATAGGGATAGACGGCTGGGTCTGGATACTCCTTCTCGGCGTCGGTGTGGGCATAATATACTGGCTATTCTCATCGCAAGGCGGCAGCTCAGGCAAGTCGAGCGGCTGAGCGTGAACTATGGTGAGCTTACCAACTTTCGGGTTGTATGATTTGTTAGTGTTCGTACTGATATTCTCACTTGTCTACGCCGTACTGTCGAGATCAAAGTTCTTCGATAAATCAGATATCCCGGCATTGATAGCTGTCGCAGTCGGGTTGATCTCCCTGGCGTCAACGTTCTTTGTCACGTTTATAATAGCTTTCCTTCCGTACGTCCTCGCGATAGCAGTTTTCGTGTTCCTTATAATACTCATACTAAACACCGCCATGGTACCACAGGAGGGCATAACTTCGTACCTGAAGAAAAGCACGCTCGTACCCGCCCTGGTGATATTCATGATGTTTATATTCGGGCTTATAGCCTACGGCTACGCATCGTCCCAGAGCCATTCCGGCACCCTTTCCCCGTCCACGGTATGCGTGGGCTGCACTACGAGCAGTAGCAGTGGCGGTTCGTCCAGCTCAGGCTCTTCCAGCAGCGGAGGCGGTTCGTCCAGCTCAGGCTCTTCCAGCAGCGGAGGCACGCCCGTCAATCAGAACTTTAACTATATCACGTCGCAATATATAATATCTATACTAACGGCGCCGCAGGTGCTTTCGCTCATTCTCACACTTATGGCGATGGCGGTAGCAGTATTTTTTATAACAAGGGAACGGTCTTAGAGTCAGACCAGCCTAGTATATGTCTTTATGTCGCTATTGAAAAGGCTGAGCCCGTCAGCGTAAAACTCGGCCTTGAAATCAGTATGCTCGAGCCTCTCTTTTAGCGATGGCTCGATGCTGCCGTTAAATCTGCATATGGTTATGTGCGGTACAAAAGGCTTATCACTCAAGAAGCCGAGGCCGCTGTAAACATCGGACAGATCTGTTTTCACCCCGATAAAGAGCACGTGCGGCCTCTCAAAAGAGGGGAATGCGCCGAGGCCATCGAGCTCTATGCGCCTGCCGACTTTTTGCCTTTTGACCGCGCTTATGATATCGGAATCGTCGGTTTTCGGGTCTCCTAGGAACACCATGGTTATGTGAAGCTTTTCCTTAGGAACGGATCGTACGTAAAGTTTCTCGGAAAGCTTTCTGGCGAACATGTCGATCTTAGATGCAACATCGGCTGGTAACTCTATAGCTATGAAGAGCCGCCTCATTGGACAGTTTCTACGGAATCTATCTCGCCATCCCCGTCTATATCATATCCTCTTACGAGGACATGCCACGGGGCTTCGTCGTTGTACGACCTGAACGTGAGCTTTGAGAACCGCGTAGCTGCGAGCATGGCGGAAAGCGTGCCTATGTTCCTTATCCCGCCCAGCATTATGACTTCCTTGCTCTTATCAAAAGGGTTCTTTATCTTCTCGACGACGCCTTCATAATCTCTGCTGTGCATGCCTTCGCGATCCTTCAGAGCCCAGCCCTCTTCCTTGGCGAATTTCATAGGTAAGAAGTTGTTTATGTCTCGGGTAATGAGGTTTGTGACAGGCCCGCCAACGACTATGAGGTTTTGCTTGAACAGGTTCCTTGCTATCACATCGGTGTCTAGCAGAACGGGAAAATCCTTCGGAAGTTCGCAGAACTGTCCCAGAAACATCGCAAGATATATCGCGTAGTGCGTATCGCGCGCTATAGCCCTGTACTCGCCGTGCGGATCCGGCGAGCCGACGCAGATATAGCCGTCGAACTTTCCGTTCTTCACGAATCTCCTGTAGAATTTCGCCACGTTCTCGTCCTGGATGTTTTGTTCCCTTATGTCAAGTTTTACGTTGGCGTCGCCTATCTCGTAAGAAAAGGAGTTGGTCGCGGACCTGTAGACATCCGCTTTTTTCCCAGGGACGTTTTGCCTGGCCAGAATGCCGAGTTCGAGCAGTTTGTTCACGTAGAAATAGGCGGTTTTCTTCGGCATCTTGAGATTTCTCGCTATTTCGTCCGCGGTGGTCGGCTTCTTTGAAAGGGCTTTGGCTATCTTTATGGCATCGTCGTTTGCGACGGTCTTAAGAAGGCCGAGGTTTTCTATTATCTTCGTATCATTAACGAAGTACCCATTCTCGTCGGTTTTCAGTATATACGTTTTCACAGAGCATTATTAGAACACACTGGTATAAAAGTCTTTTAGCTGGGTTTGCGGCGGAATCAGTACGGTTTTCGGCGCGGACGACAATGCTGTGAGCGCCAATCAGCTTTAAATACTACATATAATCTTAATAGTGCTGTAAAATCTTACTTATGTGCGGCATAATAGGCTATACTGGAGACGACGACGCCATACCCTATCTAATAGACGGCATAAAGAACCTTGAATACAGGGGTTACGACAGTTTTGGGTGCGCATTCGAGCTAAAGGGAGCGATAGAAGTCCGAAAGGATGCGGGGAAGATAGAGGACGTGCTCTCCAGATACGGCATTTCCCAGTTCTCAGCTCCAAAGGCGATATTCCACACGAGATGGGCTACGCACGGCTCGGTAAAGAAGGAGAACGCCCACCCCCTGCTGGATTGCACGGGAATGATAGCTGTGGTCCACAACGGCATAATAGAGAACTGGGCGGAACTTAAGTCATCGCTCGGCTCGCACAGGTTCGTTTCTGATACCGATACGGAAGTGCTGGCGCACATGGTGGAAGACGAGATGCGCGCCGGAAACTCGCTGTCCGACGCCGTAAAGAACGTGTTCGGCAGGATAAAGGGCTCTTCATCCTTCCTTGTGATGAACCAGAGGACTGAGGAGCTGGTAGCCGTGAAGAAGGGCTCCCCGCTCGTTCTCGGGCTCGGCAAGCACGGCACTTTCATCTCAAGCGATGTCCCGTCGTTCATCGCGTACACGAACAAAGTAGTATATCTGTACGACGGTGACCTGGTGTCAATATGGAAAAACAAGTACGAGATAGACAACCTGCTGGACAAGAACGTGACGCACAAAGTGGCCAAGGTAAACCTTACAGTCAAGGACGCCGAGAAGGGCAGCCACAGTCATTTCATGATAAAGGAGATAATGGAGCAACCTGGTCTGATAAAAAAACTAACGGCAGGCGGTTTTGGCGAGGTAGAGAAAGCAGCAGGTCTTGTCAAGAACGCGAGGACTACATACCTAGTCGGTGCAGGCACCTCGTTCCACGTAGCACGGCTTGGCACAAGGATACTTCGTGAGTTCGGGATAGTGAGCGTGCCTATCCAGGGGCAGGACATTACGACTTTCGGCAAGGTGATAAAACCCGATGACGTCTTCGTCATAATATCGCAGAGCGGGGAGACGGCAGACCTAATAAACGCGCTGCCCATGATGAAGAACAACAAGAAGATAGGCATAATGAACTCCGAGGAGTCGACGCTGGCGAAGGCGGTGGATATACTTATACCGATAGGCGCCGGTCCGGAAAAAGCAGTCGCCGCGACGAAATCGTTCACTCTTTCTTCCATTTATATGTGCCTTCTGGCGGCTTTTGCTGCCGGCGAGAAAAATAAGGCCCTGCACGACCTAAACCTTCTCGATATAAACCTTTACAACCAGCTCGTTCCTTCGGTCTACAGCACCATAGAGAAGGCGGCATACCGGCTGAAGAGAATGGAGAGCGTGTACTTCCTAGGAAGGGATTACGATTTCATAATAGCGCTCGAAGCCGCGCTTAAACTCAAGGAGATATCATACATACACGCCGAGGCGATAGACGCGGCGACTTTCAAGCACGGCCCTCTGGCGCTGGTGTCCGATAACACGTATCTCGTCGCGGTAGTCTCCGACAAGTCATATGACCAGACTATATACAATCTTGAAGAGATAAAGGCGAGGAGCGGGAAGATAATAGGCATTTCGAACAGGAACGCCAAGGCCTTTGACGTCTTCATAAGGACCCAGGATGCTGGCATGTTCAGCTTCGTGATGCAGACGATAATACTGCAGCTACTGGCTTATCGGATATCGGTTCTGAGAGGATTGGACCCTGACAGACCCAAGAACCTGGCCAAGAGTGTCACCGTAAAGTAGACACACCGCCGCAATCTTACACACGGCATAAATTAGAAATGAGGTAGTCACCGGTTCGTTTTTAAAATACATAAATCAATATCAGTTATGAACACTCTATATATTATACTGGACAAGCATCGCCTACATGGTCTTCGGCGCGTTTTTCGTCATATATTACACGCTGAACATTTATCTTCTGGCGAAGTTCAGGCAACGGTCCCGTGGATGACATATACGATAAAGCCGATACAGTCTTATACCTGAAGTGGCCGTTATACTTCGGACTGGCATCTACCAGCAGCCAGCCTAATCTGTTCTTGAACAATGTCTCCAAGCCCTTTTGTTATTAAGAATGTCACTCTCCGACCCTTTTTTGCCTTTTTCAGTTTCGGTCGAATCGTCTATGCAGAGAGCCGCGTTTCAAAGTCTTTATTTTAAGATTAACCAATAATAGCATGAGACTAGAAGAAAAAAAAAGGCACTGATAAAAAAGATAAAATCGATAAAGGAGATTACTTTCAGTAGACGCGCGGAAGAGATGATAGCCACTAAAGAACGTCGTATAGACAAAGAAATGATAAGAAAGTTTCTAAGATTAGGTTACATGGAAAGGCCAGCCGAAATAATCGACCGGGGAGACGAGGAACTAGGGCACAAATACAAACTGTTATTTTATAAATCCAACGTATATGATGTTGTCATCGTCGTGTCTCTGCAGACAGATAATTCAGCTTTAAATATCGTAACTGCGTATGCTCGAAATAGGACCAAGAAAAAGAGGCTTAACGTATGGCTAAAAAGGCAATAGTAAACTATGACGTAGACCAAGATATCCTCTGGGTCCATTCTGGAGACAAAATCAAAGATAGTTTGGATTTAGACAGGTTTGTAATAGATTTTAGCGCAGATGACAAGATAGCCGGCGTGGAGATAAGCGGAGCCTCGAAATTTTTAAGTGAAATTATCGGTTCTAATATTAGCAAACTTGTGCTTAGGGGAGTAAAAGACGCTTCGATAAGTTTTTATCAGGGCAAACAGATACTTTCAGTGTTTTTATACTTAAGAATCGCGGGAGAGACCGAACGTATTCCTATATCTTCCTTTCCAAAAAGGATGGCTATCCCTGCCAAGCGCAAATAAATTACAACACCCCACTACAATAACGACCTCTACAACGGCTTAGCGAACGCAAACTTCAGCAACGTCGACTTCGAATACTCCAACGGGACTCTGATACCGAGCTGGCTGGAGTCCTACGACTACGGAAAGAGCGCGATCTGGCGGATGCGCCTGGGCAGTCTCCCGCCCCGTGCTAGTGAAAGGATATACATGAACGTCTCAAACAAGTCCATGAACCTATTCAACGGCAGGACGGTCGGGGAAGCCCCCCAGTTATCGGACGTCTACGGTCAGTACGATAATGGCTGGGATATCTTTCCATACTACCGTGAATTCAATTCTTCGTCCACGTTCCCCTTCGCCACCCAGTCCTTCAACACCGGCTACACGATGGCTTTCGGAGGGGCTATAAGCGACTCCAACCTTGCAGTGGCATTTAACCTTTAAATCATATAAAGCCTTCTTAAAATTAAGATCTTATGACTAAAAATAGTTTTTTGCGTTGGCATGCGTTTCTGCTGTTTATAATCGGTTTGCTAGCTCTAGTAGGGTCACTTTTTTGGCTTAACTTTAATAATTTTTTATCTCCATGTTGTGAGGCGGTCCCGCATGGCGCTACCGGCTTCGCACCACTATATGCCGCATTCTCATCATGTTCTGTACGCAGTTCACAAGGTTTACAGATAAGATTTGTTAATTTACAGAACTTCTCCATATCCATAAAAAATATCTATATGACTAATGCAGTTGGCATGAACACGACTTCAATAAATATATCTTACACAACACCACTAAAGATAATCTCTAACACTGTAAATATTACTTCAGACCAAAACAGTACAAGTGCAGTAAAGTGCTCCGTTGTCGGGCAATTTTATAATGCAAGCTTCGCTATGACGTACTTTGTAACTTATAGTAACGGCACTAGACTGGTAAAATCGAACGGAACGGTCTACGGTTATTCCTCTTCGTAATATGCAATTAGATATTAAAAAATGGGCTGTAACACTGTTTTTTTGTGCGGTCTTCTGTTCTTTTATGTCTTATGTTTTAACGACTAGAAGTAATGCGTCGGTCGTTTTAAGTCCGATTCACTGAGCATGGTATCTAGCTACCGATAATACAGAATGGAAACCAGCTTTTTCCCGATAGACGTGGACTATGTGGTTGTTGACGGAAAGCCGATAGTGCGCATATTCGGCCTTTCGGATTCTGGAGAGCGTAGGATATTATACGACGACTCGTTCGCGCCATACTGTTACGTCGAGGCTGACAGGCTTACCGTCGAATCCACGGCATCCGGACAAGATTTCGTGACTGGCGTTGTGGAAACAGAACGGAACAGACTCGGCAGGAAAATGCGAGTGTGCCAGGTCTTCACCAGGCTGCCAGAGGAAGTCCCTAAGGTCAGGCAGCTAAACCTAAGGACGTACGATGCGGATATCCCGTTCTACAAGCGCTACCTTTTGGACAAGGGCTTTGGCAGCTCCGATAGCGTGCACGCCGACGTTGACGGGGACAGGATAAAACGCATAACCCACAGATCCCCGGGCAGCCCCCCGCTCAAGAGCATAGCCGTCGACATAGAGACCTTCTCCAGGCGGGCGTTCCCCGACTTCAAAGTAGACCCGGTCGTCGCGATATCAGTCTCCAACAACGGCGTTTCAAGATGCTTCACGTGGCTGCAGGCCGAGGGAGACGGAGTAGAGCGCGTAGTTGACGAGAGGGCGCTTCTCAAGAGGTTCGCGGAATTCATCTCGGAGAACGGCTTCAATACGATAGTCGGCTACAATTCGGACACGTTCGACCTGCCGTATATAAAAGAGCGCGCGGCCATCCTAGGCGTAAAACTTGCGTTCAATGGGTTCGAGATAAAGATGAGAGGGGGCAAGCGTCCGGTTTCGGAGATAAACGGCATGGCGCATATTGACATACTGAACTTTATACGCAACATCTATGCGGTTTACAACCTGAAGACGGAGGTTCTTTCGCTGCGCGAGGTCGCTGCGGAGATGCTCGGCGAAAAGAAGGGAGACTTCGACTGGGACAAGGTCGATGCGATATTCTCGGACAGGAAAGCAGCAACTGACCTATGCACCTACTGTATGCAGGACTCCTACCTGACGTTCAAACTTTATGGCAGGCTTTACAATATCATCATAGAGCTGAACAAGCTGGTCGGGCAGACGCTATCAGACGTCTCGAGGATGACAACCGGTTCTGTCGTGGAGCACCTTATAATGAAAAAAGCCGTGGAAATAGACGAACTCATACCGAATAGGCCGTCGGATTTCGAAGTGAATGAGCGGATAAAGAGGATCAACGAGGGTGCGTTCGTATTCCAGCCAAAGCCAGGCCTCTACGAGGACGTTGCGGTGGTCGACTTCAGGAGCCTATACCCGAGCATAATAATCTCCCATAACATATGTCCTTCCACAATACGTTTCGAGAACGGCGCACCGTTATTCGCAAAGAAAGATGAAACGGTAGGCTTCGTGCCGGCGACGGTAGACGAAATCATAAGGCTGAGAGTGGACGCTAAAGCGAGACTAAAAGTAGACAAGGACAATCCGCAGCTCAAGGCAAGAGTTATGGTCCTAAAGCTGATAGCAAACGGCTTCTACGGCTATCTGGGATACTACAACGCGAGATGGTACTGCTTCGAATGCGCTGGCGCGATAACGGCCCTAGGCAGGGAATACGTGCACGGCGTCATAAACCGCGCCGAGAGCGATGGCTACAAGATAATATACGCTGATACGGACTCCGCATTCGTCCACAGGCCCGGGATAAAAGACGCCATAAACGACCTAGTCGAAGGCATAAACAAGACCCTGCCATATCCTATGGAGCTCGAGCTGCAAGGCATATACAAAAGAGCTATATTCGTAAGCGGCAAGGGAGGGGGTCGCGGCGCGAAAAAGAAATACGCCCTGTGCGACGGTGACGGCAACCTCGTGATAAAAGGTTTCCAGTCTGTAAGGAGGGATTGGGCCATAATCGCGAAGGAGACGCAGGTCGCAGTCCTTAAGAAGATACTTGTGGACAAAGACACGGACGGCGCACTTTCTTACGTAAAGGACGTCATAGACAAGATAAAGTTCGGCGACGTGCCGCTGGAAAAACTCGTGATAACAACGAGGCTGCACAAGGAGCTTTCTTCATACCATCAGACCGGAAGGCACGTGGCAGCTGCCCAGAAAAGCGGCGCGGACTTCGGGAGTGGCGACACTGTTAGATACATAATATCAAGGGGCAGACCGGGAGAAAGCATTTCCTCAAGGGCGGTGCTGTTCGAGATAGCAAGGAAGAACAGCATAAGATACGACCCAGAGTATTACATAAAGCAGCAGGTAGTCCCGTCAGTGTCGCAGATATTCGACGTCCTAGGATATGCGGAAGAGGACGTGTATAAGGGCAAGAATGCGTCTCTACAGGGCTTTTTCTGATGTCCCGTATGAAAAACGTCAATTTATTTGGATGCAAGCACATTTATTATACGGCGCGATATACGGCGTATGGATGAAACGGAGAAAGAAAAGTGGATATTTGCGGGGAAGATAGGAAAGCAAGCTAGGGAATACGGCCTGTCGCTCGCTAAAACCGGCGTGAAGATACTAGACATAGCCGAAGGCATAGAGAAAAAGATAACGGCAAGCGGCGCAAAGCCGGCCTTTCCGCCGAACCTCTCTATAAACCAGATAGCCGCACATTACACTCCCAAGTTTAACGACGAAACAGTGCTTCACGAAGGCGATGTACTAAAGATAGACGTAGGCGCAAGTGTCGACGGCTTTCTTTCTGATACAGCTGCAACGGTCATAGTAGGCAGAGACGATACAGACCTCTTGAAAGCGACAAGAGAGGCTTTGGAAGACGCAATAAATATAGCTAGACCCAAAGAAAGCATAAATAAGATAAGCAGTGCGATAGAAAAAAGGATAAGATCGTATGGCCTCTCGCCGATAGTGAATCTAGGAGGCCACGGGATAAAAAGATATGATATCCATGAGGGAGACTTTATACCGAACGTGGATACGCCATCCATCAGGCGCCTAAGAGAGGAAGGCGCGGTCGCCATAGAGCCGTTCGCCACGACAGGAGGCGGTTATGTCGTAGATGGGGCGGAAGTTCAAATAATGATGTTCAGCAAGCAAAGGCCGAGCAGGAGCAAGCTCGGAAGAGAGATACTTGAATTCGTACAGAACGAGTACAATGGGCTGCCATTTGCTAAAAGATGGATAATAAAGAAGTTCGGGCCGTTCGCGGACATGGAGCTTAGATCTTTGGCAGGGATAGGCGCGCTATACGAGTTCAACGTCCTAAAGGAGCAGGACGACGGCCTGGTATCTCAGTTCGAGCACACACTGCTTTTCGACAAAGGAGCAGCAACGGTCACGACGATTTGATACCTAAAGTATCGATTCCGCGCATACCACAATCCCCATCGTGTTCGCATAATTTGTATAGTGTGGTATCCAAAAAATGATATAATTGTATACAGTAGTATACAAAATTAACACTTAAATATGATAGCCTACAATAGCTAATTGTGGTAAACGCAGAAAAGCTTGCAGCATCAAATCCTTGGTGGACAAAGGGGCACACGTTTAGTTACTGGGATAACGACTTGGTAAAATTAGCCGCCTATGCGTTTCAGATAGAACGCCAGAAAATCGATTTTAAACCAAATAATATATACATAATAAAAGGTCCTAGGAGAACGGGCAAAACTGTATGGCTAAAACGATATATAGAAGCACAGCTTAAAAACGGCGTAGACAAAAGAGCCATCTTGTATTTCTCATTTGATGAATCGGCATCCCAAACCGAATTCTCCAGTATATTAAGGCAATTTTTGGACGCACCGGCCGCTTCGGACAAGAAGTTCCTGCTCCTGGATGAGATACAAGGCGTAGACGGCTGGGATAAGGTACTTAAAAACCTTTATGATTCCGGCTTGTTAAGAAACGTAGTTACGGTCGTTACAGGGTCGATCGCGCATCTGCTTAAAAACGATACTCTACCAGGTCGCGGTACGGAGGGCAACGTTTTTTTCATAAAAGCATTGAATTTCGGTGATGTCGTAAATACTCTGTTGAGAGTGGACAAACAAGCACTAACTACGGGATATGCGCTAACTTCTGGCAGGCTATTCCAGAACCAGCCGGTACTGGACACGGAAGCGGAGGACATCGGAAAGAAACTGGAGAAAGACAAGATTGATCTCTCGGAGAATCTACGCACGATGTATAAGAAGATAGACGATCTGCTGCCGTTCCAGCCGGTCCTGAACAGACTTTTCATGGTGTATCTTCGCACCGGAGGCTATCCTATAAGTCTTAATAACTACTTCAAAATCGAGGGGTCCAAAAAGTTCGCGGAAATCGAGGGAATGATATACGAAGAAATATATTCTTATCTGAAAAACGATGCGGCGATGATAAGTGGGAAGTCCGCCGGCGACGCGTCTCTAGCGGCAAAAGTGATAGACGCCACTCTTAAAAACCTCGGCATGAAGGTATCTTTTTCAAAAGAAGCGATGCAGATGGGAATGAACAAAAAGACGTTCATGAGTTATTTTGCGCGTCTTGAGAATTCGTACGCATTCGTGAATCTAAACGGCCGCAAAAAGGGACTTGTCCCGAGCAGTACCAAAAAAACGTTTTTCTCGGATATTTTTATACACTACGCGGCCAAGGCCGCTTCCAGCGGCATGGACGGCCAGACTGCGACAGAGCAGGCACTAAACTCCAGTGAGATTGGTAAAATCGTAGAAGAGGTTGTGGCGGACCACCTGTCGAAGACCAGTGAGAACGAGCCCATGAGAAGATACAGTACCTACTTGGGGTTCTATTATGAAAACAGTGAAATAGACTTTATTTATACCAGAACAAACGGCAGCATACTCGGCATAGAGTCAAAATATCAGAACGAGCCGTCTACGCAAGACGTTAAAAAATCCAAAGACATAAAAGAGTATGTCATAATAACAAAGAATAAGTTTGAACTGATCGACAACGTTCTTTTTGTTCCAGCCCCGTTGTTCTTAGCGTTGTTAAAAAAATCGGACCATAATCTTTGAGGCCATACCGAAGTAAAAATTAAATCCATAATATCCGCAAGACTGATAGAGCTGAAAGACCTCGCTGGCAAATCTATAAGCATAGACGCTTTCAACTGGATATATGGTTCCTTACGGCGATACGGCTTGCGGTCGCGCAAATCGCTATTACCAAGGTAACAGATTTTTATCACTTTGGTTAATATATATCATCAGCCAATATTATTCTATGGAAATGCTGTTGGAGCCACTTTTAAATAATAGTGGGCGCATATCCTTAAAATCGAACAAAACAGCGCAGATAAAAACGAAGACTGCACGCCACGGCGTTGTAAATAATAAATCTGATAACCCGATATGGGAGTGAAATTGAAGTCTATAATGCCGACTAGACCGATAGAATTGAAAGACCTCGCTGGCAAATCTATAAGCATCGATGCTTTCAACTGGATATACCAGTTCCTAACCACCATAAGGCTCGCGGACGGCTCGCTGCTAACCGACAGGAAAGGCAACGTTACGACCCACCTCAACGGCCTGTTCTACCGCTCGATAAACCTTCTCGAAAACAACATAACGCCGTTTTTCGTGTTTGACGGGCCAGCCCCGAAGTTCAAGAAGGAGACGCTAAAAGAGAGGCAGGAAGCAAAGCAGGAAGCCGTGAGGCTTGCTGCAACTGCGAAAACTCCGGAAGAAAAGAACATGTACCTAAGACGCTCAGCTGCCATAAACGATTATATAATAGACTCGTCGAAGGACCTGCTCGACCTCATGGGGATCCCGTACTTGCAGGCACCCGCAGAAGGGGAAGCGCAGGCAGCGAAAATAAACCGCGACGGTCTCGTCTACGCGGTGGCGTCGCAGGACTACGACACGCTGCTCTTCGGAGCGAACCGATTGGTGAGGAACCTAAACATAAGCAACAGGAAAAAAGTCGCCGGAAAGGGAATATCCGCGAACGTAAGCCCAGAACTGATAGAGACGAAAGACGTAGGCCTGAGCAGGGAGCAGATGATCCTGATAAGCCTTTTTGTTGGAACAGACTACAACGAGGGCGTGAAAGGCATAGGCCCGAAGAAGGCGCTAGACATAGCGAAATCAAAAAGCGCTGAAGAGATACTAGGAGCGTACGATTTCGGGTCGTCCTATGACATAAAGGAAGTCTACCAATACTTTTTGGAGCCAAAGGTGGTCGAATCCAGGGAAAAACCGGAATTAAAGAGCATAGACAAAGAGAGGCTTATGGCGTTTCTGTGCACGGAACACTCGTTCGACGAACAGAGGATGAAAGCGGCCCTGGAACGGATAAATCGCCAAGACAACGTTTTGTCAAGATATGGATAAAGACGAACTGGAGGAAAGGCTGGAGAAAGAGATAAATATGATGGAGATAGTCTTAGGCTCCTTAAAGATAGCAGATAACGGCAAACTTGCAAAAGAATTCTTTGCAATGGCCGACAACTATTTCAAGGACTCGAAGTACTTCATGGGCAAAAAAGACCCCATTAGGGCGTTCGAGGCAGTCGTCATAAGCTGGGCTTACGTAGACGCCGGGATAAAGGCGGGGTTTTTCAGCGTCCAGGACGGGCTTTCGCACTATTTCACCACCTAAAGTCTTTCAATAACCACTGGCAGCATAAAGTTAAATTTTTAGTCGGAAAGATTTATATATTAAATGGTAGTAATAAATAATAATGGAGCAGAGAGAGCGCGTACCGGCTGCTGTTATCCTCATAGTATTCATTATCGGCGCCACAGTGATATATCTAGTTACTCTGCCGGCCCCGATAGCTTACAGCCTGGTTTTCGGTAATTTCAGCCAGCAGACTTCGACGGTAAACAATACATCAGTGCCTAAAGGTGCATTTTATGCGCCAATAACAACATATGTCGGCGGCAATCCATCTGCACAGTCTACCAGCTACTCCTTTGGTACTTTCGGCGCATCGTACAACGAATACAATTCTACCTTGAGCAGCACCAGTCCATTCACGCTGTCCGCGTCACTGTTCGGCTCTTCATCGTATAATGTCGGTTTCAACGGAAGCAGCGCGGATTCCTACTTCGTGACCATAAACATAAGCTCAGTGTCAGGTAGCCCTAAGATAACCGTACTGCTCAATGGCAATAACTTCTATACCACGCTCCCGTCCGGCAACGAGCAGATAGTGCTCCGCGTACCGGGTGCGAGGAACGGCAACAACGTGCTCTCCATCCAGGTAAGCCTGAACGGCTTCGCCTTTTCGCAGTCGGCGAGCTTTAACGGCGTTTCGATAACGCAGATGTTCCAGAACAATGCCTCGCACTATGTGAGCGCGACGATACCGACGTTCAGCGGTATCGGGAACTTTTATCTCCAATATACTCCCATAGGCACAGGCAATATGACGATTTCGGTCAACGGAGAAGTCATGCAGAGAATATCACAGGCTAGCGACAATCCCGTCAACATCACTATACCTCCAAGTATAGTCAACCAGGCAATAAGCCCTGGCACTTCGCCGATTCTCCCTGTAACCTTTGACCTTGGCTTTACAGTCGGCCCGAAGAGCACGTACGAATTGGCTAACGTCGGACTAGTATATCAAGTCCCACAGATAGCATCTAATAATATAACTCTGCCGTTTTCGGTGCCAACTACCACGGGAAACTATATATTCACACTTTATATAAGTAGCATAATAAAACAAGGACAGGTGTCTTTCAGTGTTTACCCATCAGGTGCAACCTTTAGTATCCCAGCCGCAAACCTCGCAACGGGAGAAAATATACTTATACTACCCTACTCTGATTTCCAAGGTCAGCAAGCCGGTGGCGACTATAGCGGCACGATAACGATTAAATCTGATGGTCTCGTTATACCGCAGTATATCGAACTGAAATCGACTTCCTGAAACTCGATGATTTCACGGTTAAAATCGTTAAATATTGTCGTTGACAGTATCTAGTATGTCGGACAATGACAATCAAGACTGGATAGTGGGTTCGTCATCTATAAAGGACAAAAAGACCCGCTGGCACAGAGATCGGAA
>JAKATQ010000021.1 GCA_021818665.1 Nanobdellota archaeon
ATCTAGAATCCAACGCGAACATCATAAAGACGATAGCCGATTTTACTGAATTTCTGGGCCCGCAGAAAGGGAGGAGCACGGTTTATGTGTGCTCTAACTATTCTTGCAAGATGCCGACATCCGATCCGCACATGATGCTCTCGTTGCTCGAACAGTGATTTTACACAGAGATATAAAACTTATCATCTGCCGAGCGGAAAAACCTTAAATTCGGGGGCACTTCATACTTACTGGTATGTACGTATTGGGCATAGAAAGCACGGCTCACACGTTCGGGGTCGGCATAGTGGAGGACGGTGAAGTGCTATCCAACGAAAGGGACGTGTACAAGCCGGCCAGCGGCGGCATAATCCCGCGCGAAGCTGCGCTCCACCACTACACCCTCGGCCCGTCGATATTAAAAGCGGCGCTCAAAAGGGCCGGCGTCGGCATTAAAGAAATCGACCTGTTCGCATTTGCACGCGGACCCGGCATCTTATCATGCCTCAAGACCGGCGCGCAGATGGCCGCTTTTCTTTCTGCAAAATACGGCAGAGAGGTTGTCGGTGTCAACCACT
This sequence comes from Nanobdellota archaeon, assembly GCA_021818665.1. Lineage (GTDB taxonomy): Archaea > Nanobdellota > Nanobdellia > Parvarchaeales > Parvarchaeaceae > Parvarchaeum. Next base: position 558 of record JAKATQ010000021.1, read on the forward strand.
GCATAGCGCACATAGAGATAGCACGGAAGTGCAGCGGGTTCGCTGACCCGTTAATGCTCTATGTAAGCGGTGGAAATACGCAGATAATTACCTTCCAGAACGGAAGATACGTTGTCTTTGGAGAGACACAGGACATAGGCATAGGAAACCTCCTCGACAAGGTGGGCAGGCGCCTAGGGATACCTTTTCCTGCCGGCCCTAAGATTGAGGAATACGCCAAAGCTGGGAAACATTATATAAAAATGCCTTATTCTATCAAGGGTATGGACGTAAGTTTTTCTGGGATAGAGACTTTCATATCACGCGTCCAGAATGAGCACCGCATAGAAGATGTCTGCTTTTCCCTCCAGGAAACGGTATTCTCGATGCTCATAGAAGCAAGCGAGCGCGCCATGGCATACTGCAAAAAAGACAGCATGATAATAGCCGGAGGGGTCGCGGCGAACACGAGGCTCAACGAAATGGGTAAAATGATGTGCGGGGAGCGCGGGTCATCGTTCGCGAGGATACCGATGGAGTACGCAGGCGACAACGGTGCGATGATTGCTTACACAGGTTATCTTATGAGGGACTATGACCGGCAATTGCCGCAGCCAAAGCCGAATTTTAGGACAGACGCCGAGGTGATAAAGTACAGATGATATGCCGATAAACGCGCCGCAGGAATACTACGATCTGGAGCTTAAGTACAGCAAGGAAAAGGACTTAGACGAAAGGATGCGTATACTCAAGCAGATGATGATAGTCCTGCCCAAGCACAAGGGGAGCGACAAGGAATTCGCATCCCTTAAGAGACGGATGTCGATGCTGAAAAAGGCGGCTAGCAGGACACCGCAGGTCCACAGGACCGTAACTATAAGAAAGCGCTGGCCGCGCGTATGTCTGGTCGGTTACCAACCGGAAGACATCCTTAAAAGATTCAATCTTACAAAGCTTTCCGCGGTGTACTACGGCATGGTCACGATAAATGACATACCCGTCCAGGTAGTACTGATACCGACCGTGGACCGATACAAGGAGCTGGTCAGCCAAAGCGAGATAATACTGACAAAATCCCCCCTTGTATCGCTCCAAAAACGACAGATAACTATGGACGTCCCGGACCTCCACCGGGCCCTCTCGGCCGCGAACATAATAGGGATTTATACTGAAAACTCCACCGACGCCGTACCGATGCGCGAAGGCGACACTATACAGGAGCTCGCCGAAAGGCTGCACATGGAGATCAAAAAGGACACGTACGCGATCGTGTACGGGGACAGCGCAAAGTTCCAGGGACAGCGAGTGGGGATGTCGCATAGGCTCAGGGACAGGGACAGGGTGTTCATAAAAGTATGAAGACTATCGCCATCGGGGCTGAAGCCACTATAATGCGTGACGGCAACGAGATAGTGAAAAGGCGCGACAGGAAAGGCTACAGGATAAACGAGCTGGATTCCGTGCTGCGTTCCAAGAGGTCTAAGCAGGAGTTCAGCATAATGCAGAAGTGTTTCCGTGCCGGCCTGGCCGTCCCGATGCCGATAAGCCTGTCAGATGATGGTTATAGCATACGTATGGGGTTTATAGACGGGATGCCGCTGGCCTTCGCATTTGACGCGGCGGTCATGCCGTCAGTCGGCGTGGAAATCGCAAGGATGCATGGCCTGGGGATTGTGCACGGCGACCTTACGACGGCCAACGTTATGCTCGCAAACGGGCGCGCGTATATAATAGACTTCGGGCTCGGCTTTTTTTCGTCTAAGGACGAAGACAGGGCTACCGATCTGTTCATTATGAAGAACGCGCTGAAATCCAAGCATCCATCAGAGCACGAGACCGCTTATACGCGTTTTCTTGACGCTTACAAAGAAACTATCGGAAAAGAATTTAAAGGAGTGAAAACACATCTTAGAGATATAGAACTTAGGGGAAGGTACCATGAAAACGGTTAAGATAAAGAACAGATTCGTGCCTCACTGGCTGACGTATACGCCAGAGGAGGTCGAAAAGATGATAGTCAACAAATACGAACGTGGGATGAACAAATCTCAGATAGGACTGGAGCTTAGGGACCAATACGGAATACCGTCCATCAAGGACCTCACCAAGAGCAACATAGGCAAGCTTATAAAGGCGAGGGGCCTGAAGGAAGAACTGCCTGAAGAGCTGGTCGCGATGTACAAGAAAGCCGTTAAATTGCACATGCATCTCGACAAGGAAGGCAAGGACAAGCAGTCTAAAAGAGGCCTTGTAATACTGGAAAGCCGCATAAAGCGCCTGATAAACTACTACAAATCAAGAAAGACCCTGCCGCAGAGCTATGAATACAGCCTTGAGAACGCTAGGCTCGTGGTCAAATTATGAACGAAGAGAGCATCTGGTACAAGGTCATTGCTCCGGCTTTTGATAAGATGCAGATAGGAGAGGTCTACGGCACCACTGACAACGTCATCGGCAGGAAGATAGCTATAAGCGCATCGGAGCTCAAGGACGTAAAACCCAAGGCCGGTTACAAATTGTTCTTCAGAGTGGATTCGGTGTCTAACTCTGAGTGCAACGCGGAACTTGACTCTTTGGTCCTGTCAAGAGAACAGGTCGGAAGGCTCACGAGGCACAACGTATCTAAACTTTCAGTTGTCGTGCCCGTCCAGATAGACAAAAAACCATACGCGATGAAACTGATATGCGTGATAAACAAGGCGGAAAACGCCTACAAGAAGGCGGTTGCGGCCGAGGCCGCGAAATTCGTCAGCGGCGAGGTCAAGGACCGCGATATGAAAGACATAACGTTGGACGTCATAACCGGAAAGATACAGAACCAGCTCCACAAAAACCTTAACAAGATATACCCGACTAGGGCGGCAGAGATAAGGGCCGTCGTCCCAAGATGATTTGACGGGCCTTGAGTCCTATTTTGATACGCGTGAAACGACGCTTATCCAAATGTTCGGTTTTGCCTCTTCGGTGAAGTGTTCTATGACGCGGAAACCCGCCTTTTCCAACGAATCTTCCAATTCAGCTTCGCCATAAAGGGAAAACAACCGCGTCTCTCCGTCTTCATTTTCGTGGATTTCGCCGGCTCCTTTCTTCACGGCCATCGCCAGCACCCCGCCTTTATTAAGAACTCTCTTAAAGCTGATAAGCACGCGCTGCGCGTCTATTTTCTTTATGTTCAAAAATGAGGCCATCGCCCATATGCCGTCGAAATAATTGTCCTGGAAGGCCAGATCCCGCATGTCCATCCAAATAAAATTCCCTTCTGGGGAAGAGGCTTTGGCTATTTTTAGCATCTCTTCGGAGAAGTCCGTTCCGATTACGTCAAAGCCCCGATGCGCCAGCTCTTTTGTATCCCTGCCCGGGCCGCAACCGACATCTAGTACTCTTGATTGGGTTTGAGGTATCTTACAAACGTCTCCATGAGCCTTTTTACATCGGATTTACAATACTTTTTGGACCATTTTCCTGCCGGGGAGTTATAAGCTTTCCTGTTGGATTCATAATCATCTCCGATCATAATTTATTAAATTAAATAAATATGGACTCGTCGGGGTTCGAACCCGAGGTCTCTCCCATGCCATGGGAGCGCGTTACCAGTTGCGCCACGAGCCCACAACATCGTTTTTAGTCATATTTATATATAAACATAAAATTCGGGCTGCCTAAACCTCTAGATTAAGCTTTATAGCCGCTGGATCCGCCGCTGCCTTCACGTCCAAATATCACTATGAGTATCCCGAGGAACAATCCTATCCCAATCGTCGCCAGTAAAAACGCGCCAGACGGAGCCACGAACAGCAGTATGAAAAGTAGTATGACCTCTATGGGCGCGAGCACCTTGACTAGGGCGCTATCCGTATTCTTCACAACTTTTGCCATGCCGATGACTGCCGTGAGCAGGAAAAGGATCGCGATTATGAACGGCAGGAAAAGCGCCAGATTTACTCCCAGAGCGGCGTTTACCTGCGCATTGAAGGGCGCGTCGTTCTCCAAAATAAGCCAAAACAGCAGCATCAACGCAACTATGGCGAGCATGTGGTGGAAACGGATCCCTTGCCTTGCGGTTATGAGGAGACCTAGAAGGAGTATGGCTGAGAGTATAGTTATCACAAAGACCTGCAGGAACAGGCTTATCACGGCCGGATTTGTGTACATAAAAATGAAGGTTATGGCGGCTATTACCAGAGCTATCGCATCCGAGCCTCCGCTAAGCGTCGTCTTCTTCAACCACAGCGAAAATATCACAAAAACCAGTACTGCAAAAAGACCGGCATACATCAAAACATTGCTGCCCGGCGTGAATGAACCAAGATTATTCAGAATAGATGAAGTCAACGGCGACCCGCCAGAGCTAGACGGCAGTGTCGCACCGCCGAAAACTACTGAAACCGACAACAATACGGTCATCGCTGCAAGCCCTAAAAATGCGGTCATCATCGCCTTTGTGTCCAGCATATCAATTACTGATACACCCCATTATTTAACGATTTAAAGAGGCTACTCTAGCCTTTGGCGTTTTTTTCACGTTTAAATAAATCCATAACCTATCTACTCTATGAAAGAGGAAGAACTGGTATTGAAGGGCAAAAACAAGAAGATGCACATAAAACGCGCGGAAGAAGCGCCTTCCGAAGAGGAAGCGATTTCCGACACGGAGTTCGAGAGCATAAGCTGTCCTAAATGCAACCAAAAAAGGGTCGTCGCTTGGATGGAGCAGACCCGTGCATCGGACGAGCCGCCGACAAGATTCTTCAAGTGCCTTAATTGCAACCATACGTGGAGAGAATACAGCTAAATCGCCATGGAAGAGGTAGAGCTGGTTATAGTCGGTGCCGGTCCTACCGGCCTTTTTGCCACGTTCTGCGCCGGACTTAGGATGATAAAAAGCGTCACTCTTGAGGCGACCGGAAAATATGGCGGCCAGATGTCCGAATTGTACCCGCAGAAGATAGTTTATGACATGCAGGCGATCCCAAAGATGCGAGCCGCCGATATAGTCGAAAGGCTGTACCAACAATCGCAGATGTTCAAAAACAGGGTCGAATCGGATTCCGATGTGACCGATATAATACTTGGCCGGGACAAAAGATTCGTGATCGAAGTCAATAATAAGCAAAAATATGTATCGAGAGCCGTTCTAATATGCGCCGGCATCGGCAAGTTCGTTCCTAACAGACTTAACATCCCCGGGGAATCAGACTATGAAAATAAGGGCGTGTTTTACACTGTAAAAAACGTGGGCGATTTTTCCGATAAAGACGTCGTTATAATGGGTGGTGGAGACTCGGCTTTCGATTACGCCATGCAGATCGAGCCGGTAGCGCGCAGCGTGACCATCGTGCACCACAACAACTTTCTTAAAGCCGCAGAAAAAACCGTCGAACAGGCACGTTCAAAGAGGAAGATAAACATCGTGCTCAATCACGACGCAAAGGAAATAGTAGGGGACGGCAGGGCCGTTTCGAGGATAACCATAGCCGACAACGCCACTGGCATAAAAAAGAATCTCGACGCCGGAGCGATAGTCGTGGCTATAGGACATCAGGCAAAGCCGGACGCGTTCAAGTCTCTAAGCCTTGAAACAGAAGGAAGATACATCAAGGTAGACAGCTCATACAAGACCAACATAGACGGCATGTACGCTGCTGGCGATATAGCCAATATCGGTAGCGAGCAAAAAATGGCCCTCCTGTCGCTTGGCGGCGGGGAAGCCTATACGGCGATAAACAACATAAAAAAATATCTCTCCCCGACGGCCTCGCTTTTCGGCGGACACAGCACATCGCTTAATCTATGAGCTCCTATACCGTGACGCAAAACATAATAAACGCGCTCTATAAAAGGCGTGAAAACTGGGCGCATAAGGGGGATTTCGGCAGGGTCCTTATCATAGGTGGTAGCATCGAGTACACCGGCTCTCCCGCCCTGGTAGCGCTGGCTGCCCTTAGGTCCGGATGCGACCTGGCCAGGATAGTCGCGCCAAGGCGCTGCGCCGACGCGTGCTCCAGTTTTTCCCCGGAGCTCATAACCGTTCCGTTCCAAAAGGATTTTCTCGATGCCAGCGCGATGCCGCTGATAAGGAGATATATGCCGTGGTCCAAGGCAACGTCGATAGGCAACGGTCTAGGTACGAGAAACGGGCAAAAGGACCTTGTGGACGCATTGCTGAAAGAGTCAAAGACGAAGCTCGTACTGGACGCCGACGCCCTAAAGGTGCTGGACAAAGGACTTGTCAATGAAAAGATGCTCTTGACTCCAAATACGAACGAATTCAATCTGCTGTTTGATATGAAGCTCGCCGCGAACGTCGAGGAACGAGCGATAGCTGTAAAAGGAATGGCTAAAAAATACGGGACGAACATACTCCTTAAGGGGCACATCGACGTCATTTCAGATGGCGAGGACGTTTTTTTAAACAAGACGAACAGCGCCTATATGACGAAGGGCGGCACGGGCGATACGCTAACCGGTATATGCGCCAGTCTTATAAGCCAGGGAAACGACATATTAACTTCCGCGTGCGGCGCAGCCTTTATCAATGGCTACGCCGGCAGGACGGCGGGCAAGGCGAAGCGGGAATCCTTTTCTGTCATCGACTTGATCGACAACATATACATGCCACTGACAAAATGGCGGCATCAGTGAGCCGCATAGCGCTTTTTTAACTCTTCGAAGTCGTTGCTCTCGGAGTCTTTGATTATCGCATCGACGGATTCTTTTTTAGCCCTGAACTGCAGCATAGTCTCTCTATCTCTTACGGTGAGAGTGCCGTCCTCGAGCGTGTCATAGTCCACCGTGAACGCGAGCGGCACTCCTATCTCGTCGCTCTTCCTATATCTTTTGCCTATGCTGCCGCTAGAGAGGTAGTAGACATCGCTCCGGTACTCCGAAGTGGACCTTATGTCTTCGGCCACGCCCTCTAGGTCCTCCTTGCTTAGAAGAGGAAACACGGCGGCCCTGAAAGGCGCTATCCTGCCCTTTAACGAGAACCATGTCCTTTCAGGATCTGATTTGAATGTATCGTGGAGCAATAAGTAGAATATCCTGTCTGTTCCGGCGGATATTTCGAATATGTTCGGAAGCCTGTCGTCCACCTTGACGACGTCCCCGCCCTGCCGCTCATATGATGCGAGGTCGTAATCACCACGGTGATTGCACGCACATATCTCGACCCATTCGTCTCCCTTTTTCACTTCGATGTCGAAGGCCTCCTTTGCGTAGAAGGCTTTATCCTCGTATAGTTTCCTATAGCGGACTCTGTCCTTGTCGAATCCTATGTCCTTCATGAACTTTGCGACTGCGGATAGGCCGTATGCTGTTACTCTGTTCTGGATTATCCCGCGCTTAAGCGCCTCGGATATCGCAATAGATTCAACGTCCCGGTTTCCTTTGTCGTGTATCCTTATCCTCGCGTCTTCCAGAAGCTCAAACTTGTCTTCATCCAAGAAGAATATCTCGATGTCATTCTGATAAAATTCCCTTTGCCTCAATAGGTTATTCCTCGGCGAGAGTTCGTTCCTGAACGCCTTACCGACCTGGGTCAGCGTGAGTGGCAGCTGTTTCCCATATATCGTGAATATCCTCTTAAAGTCAAGGAATATAGACTGGCACGCCTCTGGTCTTAGATACGCATTGGTCTCCCGCGCCTCCGGCGAGGCCTGGTGGTCCTGGAGCCCGACAGCGACGTCGAACATCGTCCCGAACTTTCGTATGGTGGAAAGTTCGCCTCCGCATCGCTCGCACTTTATCTTGTACTCTGCTACAAGTCTAAGGTATTCCTTATCACCTAAGCCTTCAAAATTCTTTGAAGGCTCTTTCTCCTCAAGTAGTTTGTCGATGCGGAACGCGGTCCTGCAGTTTGAGCATATCACTGCGACGTCAAAAAAGTTCTCTTCATGCCCGGACGCTCTGAGCACTTTCCTTGGAAGGACCACACTCCCGGATATCTCAAGACCGCCTATCTCGTCGACGATGCGCCGCCATTCAGATATTATGTTGTTGAGTATCTTCAGTCCTATCGGACCGTAGTCCCACAGACCGCTTATGTTCTCGCCGAATATCTCGGAATTTGGGAAGAACATTCCGCGGGAAAGTGCTATCTTGAGTATCGCATCGTCTATATCGGCCTTTTTCGCTGCGTTGCCAGCGCCATTTTCTGTCATCTACTTGCGGCTTCTCCTGCGTCTTCCACTTTTAAGTCTGGACGCCAGTGTCTTTCTTATCTTGCTTATTTTGAATTCGAATACTATGCCGGCGAATATAACGCCAAGCGCAATGCCCAAAACGAGATACGCAAAGTCCTGATACAGCGCCACTATCGGTTCCTGCGATGCGGCCGGTTGCGGCACCCCCGACAGGATCGGGAGGGCTCCTTTCGCAAGCCGTATCTCGAACTGTGTATACTCGCGGGAAGTCGATTCGAATTGGATATAATTGAAGGGCTCCGTACTAGCAAAACTGTTACCCAGAGAATAATAGCTTATCCCTATGAACGGTGTTACGCCGGCGGCCTCCGCACTGTTTATAAGGGCCAAAGCCGAGTTCGAGACCTGGTCGGATATCTGGAAGGCGGAGCCATTTGTTATGCTGTTCTCCTCTATAAGAAGGTCGGCTATGCCTATAGTGTCCAAAGAATCAAAGATTGATGCGACGTATTGCCCGTTGTCGTAATAGTTCTGCGAAGCGTTCAAGTCTATTTCCATCTGTTGAGTCTGGGCCGCCAGACCGACTCCTAATAGACCGGCGTATTCTGAGTACGAATTGGCCTTGGCAAGATAGTACGCGCTTTGATTCTGGAATGCTGCTTCGGAGAAATTAGACCTTCCCATGGGGAGTACAGAGACCCAAAAACCTGCGGAGGCCCTTTTCACCTCCGCGAGCGCATAAGAGTACGCGGCGGAGCTTATGCTGGTGTTCAGTTCGGCCGCTGCTGCAGTGAGGAATTGCGAGGCCTGTGCGAGTCTGTCTATAGCTATAAACTTTAGCTCGAGTGTAGAAGAGTTGGTGAGATAATCCTTTGTTATGTTAGCGTATGTTCTGTTTATCGAAGTGTTTTCCTGGGCGATCATGCTGGTCATCAATGATGATGGGCTATTCGATGCGTCCAGCTCTTCGAGGGCTTTTGCGTATACCAAATCGGTCGCAGAAGCGTTGACTATGTCGCTGGCCGCTACGTAGTAGTCCCCGTTCGCTGCAAGGGCCTGTTCCGTCTGGATCCACGACTGGGCATTGTTTATCGCCTGCGAAGCGTATTGGTCCGAGGGAGATTGTGAAAGGAGAGAGGCATAAACAGCCTGCTGGTAAGCATTAAACATCATATACGTCTGCCGCATCAGGCTCGTATAAAGCGGCGTCGTGATGTTTGTATTCAGCACGGGTGTGACGTTGTAGCCGGTAAAGTACTGATAAGCTTCATATACCGAATCTACGGGCGTCGGTATCATGCCGAGGCGTTCGTCATAAAGAGCCGCCTGCGATGTTATGTTATCAGTGGAAGGGTAGAGAAAAGTCTTTATGCCTTGGTCTGCTGCCGCCTGGCTCTTCTCTGACACATCGCCGACTATACCGACACTTCCGTCCGGGTTGGCGGTGCCGGTCATAGCAACACTGGGATTTAGGGGCTTGTGCGTGAGCACCGACATCGCCGCCACAGCGAACGCCGCCCCTGCACTCGGTCCGCCGACTTCCGGGGAGGACGAGGTTATGAAGTAATAAAAGTTGTAGTCTGCGCAGTCGATGTTCAGCAGTTGGCATGCGACATCGGTCGATACTACGGCCTGTGCCTGAGTATCTGTTCCGACGAGTGGCGTTGAGCCGAGATAGACCTGACCGGTCCCGTTCGTCACAGTTACGTTCAGCTTCGCCGGTATACCGATGACCGTTCCGTTGGAGTAGGACGCCACGCCAAATATGTAAAGGCTGGCGGTGCCTACCGTCTCGGCGTGCACTGCACCGAATGAGAAAGATGCGACAAGCAAGACCAGTACCGCCAAAACTGCGCTTATTTTGCCCGTCATAAATCTCACTCAAAGTCTTTTGATTCCAGTTTCTTCCTGAACGCCTGGAGCGCCTCTATCAGTAGCGGCAGCTCGTCGAAGCTCAGTGAGAGGCTCGTCTTTATGCGCTGCTCCTCCTTGCCGTCCTTTTCTAGCGTGTATCCTTTCTTTATGCTTATGAAAGTTATCTCTTTCTCACCTTCGGAACCGCGGGTAAGGTTTACTTTTATGAAATTCCTCGAGCCCTCTCTTTTTATGGTTTCCGACGGTTCCGGTATGTCTCTGAACTCCATTCTTAAAATACTATGCTGTAGTTTAAATATCTTAAAGCATCGCGCGCCTTTTTCGGGTCTTATTCTTCCTTGAAGAGGCTTTTTGCGCGTTCGGCATCCTCTCTCGTCCTGACGCGCATCCACGCACCGTTGTAGAGGTATCCGAAAAGAACGCCGTCTTTGACCAGTAGTGGCAGTAGATCTTTCTGTATGTCCCATTTCATGTCACCTGGCGGGATGTATTTGAAGATATCCTTGTCGAAAACGAATATGGACGTCGGAGCTAGCTTTGACTTAACCGGGGTGTCCAGGATCTCATACGACGCCACATAGTTACCCTTCACTACCAGTTTGTCTCTTATCTCCTCAGAGTCTGATGAGGACATCGATATCGCTATTGATGCGAAGCTGTTGTGAGAATCGTGGAACTTCAGCATATCTTTAAGGTCTATATCGAACACTACATCTCCAGGGATGAACAGGGTCGTCGAGCCGACGTACTGCTTTACCATCTCGAGCGCCTTTGCGCTGCCGTTCATGTTATTGTCGTCTATGTATTTTATGTCAACGCCATAACCTTCTCCGTTCCTAAGTTGCCTGAACAGCTGCTTTAAGACCTCCGTACTACCGGAGATGAAAACGTTCCGAAAACCGCTCACCCGAAGCACGTTTATAGTCCTCTCTATGAGTGTCGTGTTTCCTATTTTTATCAGCGGCCTTGGCGTGTTCGTGCCTTCAATGTTGAATTCGCCACCACAGAGGATTATCGCGGTGTGCTGGCGCTCAAAGAATTTTCTTAGTATATCCTCAACTGCCTCGCTCTTTGACCTATAAGTTATATTGTCCACCAGCGAATCCAGTTTGCCGAGGACCTCTCCCTCTATCGTGAACGACGCCCTCGATTTCATAATATAACTATAATATATCGGTTTCTATTTAAAACAATACTACACGACTCTATCCAAAAAGGGGGACCGAACGCAGGCGGCTGTTGCCGGAAGTTTATCAATCAAAAGCTTTTTATACTAAACTGATTAATAGAATATTGATTCTAAATGATATTATGGATGCTAAAAAGACAGGTACCACTACACTAGGCTTGGTTTACAGGGACGGTGTCGTCCTCGCCGCCGACAGAAGAGTCACTGGCGACCACATAGTAGTGCATAAGAACATCAGCAAGATAGAGAAGCTGAGCAGCAACATAGGAGTCACGATAGCCGGTATGGTGTCGGACGTCCAGACTCTTGTCAGAGTGATGCAGTCGGAACTTGCTCTGCACGAGACCAGGTCTGGCTCCAAAATGAGCACAAAGGGCGCGGTCGGTTTGCTTAGCACGATACTCTACAACGGGAGGAGAGCGCTCAATCTTTATTACAGCCAGTTCATAATAGGCGGCTTCGATACCAAACCGGAGGTCTACACGCTGGGCGAGGACGGCTCGCAGCTTGCGGATACTTACACCGTAACGGGCAGCGGCGGCGATTTCGCCCTTGGCGTCCTAGAAGCCGATTATCAGCCGGACCTAGCTGAAAGTGATGCCATAAAACTCGCGTACAAAGCAGTTTCTACGGCGATAAAACGCGACATATACACTGGTGAAGCGGTCGATATAGCCGTCATAAACAAGAAGGGTTATAAGAGACTTTCAAAAGAAGACATCGAGAAAGCTGTCGCGCAGTAAACGGCTTAGGCCGGAGAACCCTGTGGATATAAAAAAAGATATTATAGAGCTAATCGGCGATAAGTCCTTGGTAGAGGACATAAACTTCGAGGTATCCAACGTAATAGTCTACACCAAAAATAAAAACTTCTTCCTAGGATGCTCGGACGTAATAAAATCCATCGTGAACAAAGAGAAAAAACGCATTGAAGTCAGGCTGGATCCATCACTGCTCACCGAGCAGAAAGAGGCCGAAATCTTGATAAAGAAGATCGTGCCGAAGGATACGGACATAAAAGAGATCTGGTTCGACAGGGAGAGGAGTCTCGTATTCGTTGAGGCTCTACGTCCTGAAGTCATGACCATGAGGAACAGAGAGACTATAGAAAAGATAAAAGACGAGACAGGCTGGTCTGTGGTCCTGAGCAGATATCCTTTGATAAAGTCGGATATCGTAAGGGCAATAAGGGAGATGCTCTACTCAGATTCAAAGTTCAGACGGAAGCTGCTGAATTCGATAGGCGAAAAGATATACAATTCAAATCTTGAGATAACGGACAAATACTGGGTAAGACTGAGCGCCCTCGGTGGCTTTAGGCACGTCGGAAGGTCAGCCGTGCTTATACAGACGCCGATAAGCAGCGTGCTTCTGGACGCCGGGATAGATGTCAGCAATTCCAGGGAAGCAGTGCCAAGAATAGACGCCCCAGAACTCGACCTTTCAAAACTGGATGCGGTGGTTATAACACACAGCCACCTCGACCACTGCGGTTTTCTTCCGGCGCTGTTCAAGTACGGCTACCGCGGCCCGGTATACTCCACACTTCCGACTAGAGACGTGATGACACTGCTGCACTTGGACTTCATATCCCTAGCCAACAAGACCAACTCTAAGCCCATGTTCGACGTAGACGACGTGAAAGAGATGCTGCGCTATTCTATAGGACTTCCATATAGGGAGGTCACAGACATCACCTCCGATTTTAGGCTGACTCTGCACAACGCCGGCCACATACTAGGCTCGGCGATGGCTCATCTTAACATCGGCAGTGGTTTCTATAATCTGCTTTACACAGGAGATTTCAAGTACGCCAATTCAAAGACCCTGAACAGAGCCGACAACATGTTCGATAGGGTTGAGGCGCTAATAATGGAAAGTACGTATGGCGGCGACCAAGACCAACAGCCGACTAGAGAAGAAGCGGAGCAATTCTTCATGGATATAATAAGGAAGGCAGTTGACAGGCGGGGAAAAGTGCTGGTCCCCGTGCTTGGAGTAGGAAGAGCCCAGGAGCTGTTACTGATAGTCGAAGAATGGGTCAGATACGGACTTATGCCTGATATACCTGTAGTGATAGACGGAATGCTTTGGGACGTTACTGCGATTTACACCGCTTACCCGGAATTCATGAACAACGAAACGAAGAGGCGCATAATAGAACACAACAGCAATCCGTTCATCTCTCCGAATTTCAAGCACACAGTGAGCGAAGAGGAACGCCAGCAGATACTACAAGGTGGTCCTGCAATAATACTGGCTACATCAGGGATGCTTAACGGCGGGCCTTCCGTGAGCTACTTCGCCAATATGTGCGAGGATGAGAGAAACGTCGTAGTCTTGGTCTCGTATCAAGGGGCGGGGACACTGGGTAGGACTCTGCAAAATGGAGGGCGAGAAGTGGACATAGAACTGAATGGAAAGCTCAGGCATTTCAATGTAAATTCGCAGATTTACACGATAGAGGGATTCTCCGGACATAGCGATCGAAGCCAGTTAGAACGTTACGTCAACGACATAAGACCTCGTCCTAGGAAGATAATACTGGCGCATGGGGAAGAAAGTAAGATACTCGCATTGTCACACTTTATAAGAAAAAGATTCAAGATAGAGACAGTCGCGCCGCATGTTCTAGATGCTATACGGCTTAAGTAACTTATTCCGCGGGCTGTTAATAAAAGCAGATTAGGCTTTTATACTGGTCGGCTTATCTATATGGTATATGGCAGAGCGTCGCAGGGACTACGTCGTAATAGGGCTTAGCTCTTTACCGGGCGGCGGTAAAGACTACATAGCCGACCTCCTTGTGAAGGATTATGGCTTCTATAAGGTGTCACCAGGAGACACGGTCCGCGAGATACTCAAAAAATTCGGCTCAAACATTACTCGGGAGGTCCAGCAGCAGATACAGGACCGGCTCAGGAAAAAGTACGGCGATGACTACATCATGGAGCTATGCTACAAGAAGATAACTAAGTCTAACAAGAGGAAGATAGTCATACCCGGTATACGCCGGCCTGGAGACGTTACGTTCTACAGGGAAAAGTTCGGTGACTCGTTCCTTAACATATTTGTATACGCTTCGCAAAAACTCAGGTACAGAAGACTGATGTCTAGGAGAAGAGAAGACTCCCCCTCCTCATACGCCGAATTTCTGCGACAGGACAAGCGGGAAATGGAGATATTTAACCTTGATAAGACAAAAAGGACGTCGGATGTGATCCTGTCAAACAATGACAACACTCACAGGAAGCTCAGGGCGGATCTTGAAGATATACTGAAGTGCTTTGATTAAGTCTTTTCAATGGCTTCTAACTTTCTTATCCTGAGATAGCCGACGTGTTCCTTTTCGTTCCAGATCTTCTCTACGCCCACCATCTTCAAGCTTTTAGCGAACATGGGGCAGTCAAGAACGAGGCTCTCATATTCACCGCCTTCGCCGGCTAGGTTTATGCCGTATCTGTCACGCAGTTTCGCTAGTTCTCTTACAGAGGTTTCATCTATCGTTTTCCCCAACCATCCAGGACCGAGGCCATCAGCCGATACTTTTATTATCACCGATTTGAAGCCGTCTTTCACGAGCGCATAAAGATATTTTTCCTGATCCATATCCCAGAGTGGCGCGATGCTCCTCATGCGCAAGGCTGCGCATATCTTATCTACACGTGATTTCTGGTATGTGCTAGCTATGGCACCGCTTACTACGCCCTCGATTCCATACTTCTCCTTTGCGGCTTTTATAAGTTCCCGGAGATCCGCGAGCTCTTTCTCCTTCTCTCCTTCTGTTTCAAGCCGCTCCAGAGGAATGCGCAATGCTTTTGCTTGCATGTCTAGCAATTCGGACCCTACAGTATGGAACATATAGGAGTCTGCATTTACCGAAACTATGTTAAGAAGGCATGCTATCTCATGTTCTTTTGAGACCAAAAAGATGGAATAAGTAGAATCCTTACCTCCCGTGAAAAGCGCCCCGAGTTTCATCTTATAAATCCTGCGCATTAATATTTAAAGCCGTGAAAAGCCATTTTTCTATTGATGATAATAATCTGATGCCAGCATATTTTGTTAGCCACTTAAGGATAGAAACTTTATATACGCCTTATATTCAATAAACGTCATGAAGCTTGAAACTTTACTTGACAAGAGAGCGATCTCGGCCATAAACGCGCTTGGATGCGATGCGAGGGCCGCTATAGAAAAGGCTATTGTGAGATACAATCTGGAATCTGCTGAGAACGTCGCTTGGGGATTGGCGAAGATTGCAGGATATACTAAGGATAAAGACGCTGTGGCGGAATCGGCGAGAGTCATCGGGAAGTATGATGGAGATGCTGCCATGGGAGTCGCTTGGGGATTGGCGGAGATTGCAGAAGACACGAAAGATAAAGACGCAGTGATAGAGTCAATGAAAGTCATCGGGAAGTACGATGGCGATGGTGCTAGTAGCGTCGCTCGAGGATTGGCGGAGATTGCAGAGCATACTAAGGATAAAGACGCCGTTATAAATGCCACCAAGATAATGTCGTTGGATGAGATAATAAATACTGTAAAAAGATATGACGGCGATGCTGCTGAGAGTATCGCTTGGGGATTGGCACGGATTGCAGGAGATACTAAGGATAAAGACATTGTAGTGGAATCGGCGAGAGTCATCGGGAAGTATGATGGATATGCTGCCATGGGAGTCGCTCGGGGATTGGCGGAGATTGCAGAGCATACTAAGGATAAAGACGCGGTGGGGGCTGCGTGCGGCATCGTGCAAAAGGCGGGGAGCTATGCTCTCGACCTGCTGCAGCCCGGGGACTTCGCGG
>JAKATQ010000059.1 GCA_021818665.1 Nanobdellota archaeon
ATCGAAATAAGTTTTCTTGTGTTTAGTGTTAAAAGTGGCCTGCTCCGCCATTATGAAGCTAGTCAGATGCCTTCCGGTAAGTCCGACATTGTTGATGTCATTGAATCTAAAACATATCTGTGGCACGACAAGGGGATTAGCGGGGGCATCAGCCACGCCGTTTATCACGTATGGGGCAAAATCGTCTATCGCAGCCTCGACGAAGTAGATGTCATCTCTCCATCTAGCTACGACCGGGTAGCGGCTTATCTCTTTGTGCCCGAAACCGGCGAACATCGTCGAGAAGCGTTTCCACAGGTCCATATATGAAGATTTCAACGAGGTTAGACGTTTGTCGAAGAACCCGTAATCACCTACGCAGTCGACATTCCCACAGAGGTCCTTTTTTACGGCGCTCCAGAAGTTTTTGCCGCAGACTTTGCAGGCGTATCTGGACAGTCCAAGTTCAGTCAGGGATTTGTAAGGGAAGAGCGCTTTCGGGTTTTCAGCTATTTTCTTGCGTATCAGTTTGTCTACGTCTTCCTTTTCCATAGTTTGGACTTGATATAAACCTAATGCATAGGCATTTATTTATGTATTTAACAGCATAGCTTTGCATATGGCCGCGATAGTTTAGCACGGTAGAACAATAGGCTGTGGCCCTGTAGACAGGGGTTCAAATCCCCTTCGCGGCCCTTGCTTTCACAGGAGGTTTTTGAAGACCAACTCTTCGAGCAGGTAATCTCTCAGGCTGTCAACAATGTCATTAACTGAGTTTTGTGCCGGTCCATGGCCGTTAGAAGCGCCATAGCTTATAAAGAAGCGGTCCACGCGGCTGTCGCCCACGCCTTCAAATCTAGATTCGTTGTGCAGGTACTTTATATCATTCTTTATGATTACTGAACATCCGGTATCGAACCTTACAGTGTATTCCATGCTCATCGCAGGAACCATTTCCGTGCGTCCAGAGGACAGGTCATATACCTCACGAGGACTGACATTGGCCAGTTTTTTAGAAACCGGTTTCCAGCCGCGCTTTCTGCCGTAATCGTATATGAGTGAAGCCAGTCTGGTTGGTTCTACGTTCATACCCAATACAACTTCAAGAGGCCGCTTGCTAGCCGCTACAGAAAAGTCATGTATGGTAACCGCACCGGTGTTTTCATCGCCCATCGGATTCCTAAGAAAGACACATATATAAAAACCTTTTCAGCCGCAAAATACATAATAAGCCAATATATAATAAAGTCCCTCACGATTAATTGCTTGGTCTGCAGATTTTACGACAAGACTTTAATACTTACGGTTTTTATTATGAAATGACGACCGCCATGGCAGAAACAGACTACTATAAATCAATCTCCGACGAAGTGATGAGGCAGTACAAGATCCTAGGAGAAGTGAAAGAGATAAAGATACCGGTAGCAGCTGACGTCGGTGCTAGGATCGAGGGCCTTCTCTCTGTATTGAATCCGCACATACTTGGGAGCGGGCTTGCAGAGTTCATAAGGTCATCAGAAAAGACTTACTCGCCTAATGACTGGCGCGTCGCTATAGACAGTGCGATAGCGACGGCTAGGTCCAAATTCATAAAATTCGAAAATGCCCAGGACGCTATAGAGATGGGCATACGCGTCGGGCTGGCTTATGTCACATCAGCAATAGTCTCCGCACCACTGGAAGGCTTCGTAAGATCAGAGTTCAAGAAGCGAAAGGACGGACAGGATTATATAGCGTGTCACTTCGGCGGGCCGGTACGTGGCGCTGGGGGAACAGCGGCAGCTTCGGTTCTGGTGATAGCGGATGCGCTCAGATTAGAGTTCGGATTAGGTAAATACGATCCGGATGAATCCGAGATAGGAAGGGCAAAGGTAGAGGCTACCGACTACAATGACTTTGAAGCCAGGCTACAGTACTTCCCTAACGTTAACGAGATAGATTTCATGGTCCGTAACCTGCCGATCGAAATAGACGGCGACCCGACTACTGACAGGGAAGTCTCGGCGTACAAGAACCTGCCGAGGATAAAGACCAACAGGATACGCGGAGGGATGTGCCTTGTCCTGTGCGAAGGTATAGCGCAGAAAGCCGCGAAAGTCAACCGCACGGTGAAAAGCTTTGGGGATAAGTATGGGATAGCCGACGATTTCAAGTTCTTGGGGGACTACATCCGGCTAAAGGAAGTGGAGCACGCGGAAGCCGCAAAGGAGCAGGCTGGTGCGAACGAAGCGAAGGTCCTGCCGAACTACAGATACCTAGAAGAGCTGGCAGCCGGAAGACCGGTGTTCTCCTATCCGCTCAGGACCGGAGGTTTCAGGCTCAGATACGGCAGAAGCAGGTTCTCAGGTTTCGCCGCGGCGTCGCTTAATCCGATAACTAACAAGATACTCGCCGATTTCATCGCCACCGGCTCGCAGCTTCGCGTCGAGCTTCCAGGGAAAGCATGCGCGATAACCCCGTGCTCTGATATAGAAGGTCCGGTAGTAAAGCTGGAAAACGGTACCGTCATAAGACCTAAGACCGTCAGAGAGGCTGAACAGATACTCCCGGAAATATCGGAGATACTTTATCTTGGTGACATACTTTTTAATTATGGAGATTTCGTCGAGCAGGGACATCTCCTCATGCCGTCCCCGTTCGTGGAGGAGTGGTGGGACAGGATAGTAGAAGCGAAAGGCGTCGAGGTTGCCGATGCCGCGAAAAACCTAAATGACGTATACGAGCACGCTGAATTCTCCAGAAAGACCGGTGTGCCGCTGCATCCGAGATTCCTTTACTTCTGGACACAGGTATCATACAAGCAGCTTTACGACCTTGTAGAATATGTCTATTCCAAGGGCAGGACGGAAGTGCAGCAGAAAATAAGCGATGGCGGTTCAAAAATCCTCATCCTACCAAACGACGATGGCGTGAAAAGGACACTTGAGCTGTTAGGCGTTGAACATAAGCTGATAAACGAGATAATAATAGACTCCGCCGACCCTTTACTCCTGTCGATAGGCTGCGATAGGCTAAATTTCGACACCGCCGCTTCGTATTTCGATGTTTCGAAGACGAACCTGCAGATACTCACGGAGCTGTCCGGTGTGAAGATCATGGACAGGGCAGGGACCTTCATCGGCAGCAGGCTCGGCAGGCCGGAAAAAGCCAAGATGAGGGAGATGGACACGAATCCAAGCGTGATATTCCCGGTCGGGGAGAGCGGAGGAAACTCGCGCAACATCATGGTCGCGGCATCCAAAGAATCCACGTACGCGGAATATGGTATATTCTACTGCAGCCACTGCAAAAGAGATACAATATATAATATATGTGAAAGGTGCGGGAAACCT
>JAKATQ010000022.1 GCA_021818665.1 Nanobdellota archaeon
CCGATCTTGTAAACTATCTCTGCAGTGTCTTCTATCCATGGGTTTCCCGCATGTGCTATTATTATCTTCATCTCGGAGTGTGCAACGGCTACTTCGTCTATATTTAATGGGCGTGAATATTTTAACATAGAACCATTCTTTGACTTTTTTAATGAGTGCCACGTATCTCCCGTATGGAATATCACTACCATATTGTTATCCTCCGCTATTTTGTAAAATCTGTCTAGTTTCTTAGAGAACGGGTACAGAGGTTCATATCCGAGATAGATTTTTATTCCTTTAAAAAGCCCCGATCCCGCGTTCTTTCTGAGATTTGCATAACAGGCCTCCAGCCTCTCTGCCATTATCCCGTATACAGGCAATACGTTCTTGTTTTTCTCCGCAAGGTCCGCGACTTCTTTATTAGAAAAGATATCAAAGCCTATAGCTACGCAGCCGACTACGTTATTTCGCTTCATCTCATTTAGTAATCCAGTCTCAGAATAATCTATACCGTTCGTTTTTACGACATCCGAAAATATGCTGGAGCTGAAGGTTGGATGAGTATGGCAGTCAAAAACTTCCACTCTCGACATTTTATTACCACCGTATATTTCTAATGTATCCTGTAGTTTCCATAATTTATACTTTTTCTGCTTCTTCTACAGTTATTTTTACCTTTTTACCCGACTACGATCAGATTGAAGTTTACATTAGATAAAAGCTGAAAATTCCCCGCTCAACTAAAATGATTATCCAGCATGAAAAACATGCCCAGAGAAGTTGTTCAAAGTCCCGAAGACATGAAAAGCTCCATAGATTCCATACTTGAATAGCTATAGAAAAAACATTGGTTCATGCCGGATTTCATCCGACATGTCAGCCGTATACCTTTTGAAAGCGCCATGGCTGAAACTTCTGGTATAGTCTCCGTATACGCTGTTGTAAGACCGTTCTGGAGCAACTTTATTATCCATAAAATGGTTATATTCAATATGGACACGAATTTTTTGGAAGGCCTGATTATAGGCACAGCAGTATCGTCACTTGTATCTGTATTAGTTATATGGCTGTTTGTAAAGAGAATTGCCGCGAGGATGTTCGGAGTGTGGGCACGAGATCGGCTTTCAAAAGAGATCAGCAAGGCACTAGATGTGCAGCGGCCTGTAATAAAGGGCAAGATAAGCGAACAGCTTTTCCCGTTGCTATATCACAAGACCGGAAATCTGGCAGATTTTAGATTTATTGGCAGCCCGGTGGACTACATCGTCTTTGACGGTCTGTCGGAAGCGCGCGACGGTCTGAAAGACGTAATAAACATAAGATTCGTCGAGATAAAGACCGGTAATAGCGGCCTCAATAAGGCGGAAAAGTGCGTGAAAGAAGCAGTAGAAAGTAAACGGATTAGCTGGGAAGAAGTAGAGCTATGAACACCGCTGGAGGGCTCTTAGAAGCATGGTTTATCGCCTAAGATAACTATTTAAGCACTTGGAAACAGATTATTTTATGGCACTGAAACTGAAGAACGTTTCTAGTACTTACGGCCTGCGCGTGTACACCGACAGCGGCGCCTATTTCGGCGATGTAGACGAAGCAGTGGTGCAGGACAACAGGATAGTTGGCTGGAGGATAAAGGCCGGCAACTCGTCCAACCTTTCTAAGATGATAAAAGGGGCGAGAGGCGCAATAATACAGCACAGCCTTGTCAGAGCGATAGACGATATTTTCATAATATCCAACATCGTAGCCTCGCAGTCCAACGCAGAACCGGAAGTACAGCACTAGGTTCCCATAACGGAAGAAAGTAGTATAAAGGGACAGCAAACATTAATATATAGACTCACCCTAAAGGATAAGTTATGGCTGATAACACGTTTAGCATCCCATTCAGGACGACGGATGACATAAAGACGCCACAGAAGATAGTGGACCAGGTGATAGGTCAGGATCAGGCCGTCGATATAATAAAGAAAGCCGCCATACAGAGACGCAACGCGCTTCTTATCGGAGATCCTGGAACGGGCAAAAGCATGCTTGGGCAAGCGCTTTCGGAGTTGCTACCAGTGGAAAAGCTATCCGACATACTTGCTTTTCCAAATATAAAAGATGAGAACGAGCCGATAATAAAGATGGTCCCTGCGGGAGAGGGCAAAAGGATAGTAGCGCAATCGAAAGCGAGGAATATTACGGCGCTCAACGGCAACAATAGCATGTTGATATTCCTCGGGCTTCTTGTCGCCTTTTTTGTAGCGAGTTATGTCGTAAATCTTATAGTGAACAGTCAGCCCAACCCGATACTTGCGGCGGCGAACCAGATATCCGGCACCCTATTTATAATAACGATGCTAATAGGGTTCCTTGCTGTGATTCTCATGTACAGACTCGGCAAGACCAGAGTTACGCTTCCAACGCCAAAGCTCCTCCTAGACAACTCATCGCTGAAGCACGCGCCGTTCATAGACGCTACAGGCGCGCACGAGGGAGCCCTCCTTGGAGACGTGCAGCATGATCCTTTCCAATCTGGAGGTTTAGGTACACCGGCGCACGAGCGCGTCGTTCTAGGAGACATCCACAAAGCTAATGGAGGGGTGCTTTTCATAGACGAGATTGCTAATCTTTCTCAGGAGATGCAGATACAGTTGCTTACTGCGATGCAAGAGCGGAAACTAGCGATAACTGGCAGGAGCGAGAGGAGCGCAGGAGCAATGGTTAAGACTGAACCCGTCCCGTGCAATTTCATACTTGTCGGCGCAGGCAACCCTGCCTCTATCACCAACATGAGCCCGGCTCTGCGTTCGAGGATCCGTGGATATGGATACGAGATATATATAAACGATACGATGCCCGATACGGCGGAAAACCGCGATAAGATAGCGAGATTCATCGCGCAGGAGGTAAAGAAAGATACAAAGATCCCCCCGTTCTCAAGGGAGGCCGCAGCAGCGATAGTGCTAGAGGCTAAAAGAAAATCGAACAAAAAGAACTCGCTAACTCTTAGACTTAGGGAGCTCGGTGGAATAGTAAGAGTGGCGGGCGACATAGCACGGGAGAACAAGCGGCCCGTCGTGACAGCCGAAGATGTGGAGAAAGCCAAATCGCTCGCTGTAACGTTCGAGCAGCAGATAGCTGCAAAATACATAAAAGAGAAGAAGGATTATGACATAATACAGATCGAGGGCTCGAGAGTCGGAAGAGTCAACGGTCTTGCTGTCATAGAGAATTCAGATTCCGGCTTGCTCCTCCCTATAGAATCTATAATAACAAGAAGCATGAGGAAAGGCGCCGGTGAGATAATAGCTACCGGTAAGCTTGGAGAGATAGCACAAGAAGCCGTAAAGAACGTTTCTGCTATAATAAAACTGTACTCAAAGGAACCGTTGACAAACTATGACATCCACCTACAGTTCCTGCAGGCTTATTCTGGCGTGGAAGGCGACAGCGCGAGTATAAGCGTAGCGATAAGCATACTCTCAGCGCTGACTGGTATCCCGATAAAACAGTCCGTCGCTATGACTGGATCGATATCCATACAGGGAGAGGTACTACCGGTCGGAGGAGTAAATGCGAAGATAGAGGCAGCAGTCAATGCGGGGCTCAAAGAAGTAGTGATACCTGCTTCGAATCTAGGAGATGTAGTCACATCAGCGAAGGTGAAAGTAAAGGTGATTCCGGTAAACAACATAATAGACGTCATAAAACACACGATGATGGAGAACCAGAGCGAGAAGAGACTGGTCCGTTCTATAAAGAAGGCCTTCGCAAAGAAGCGCTATGCCTAGATCGAAGACGTTCGAACACGTTTTCGACGAAAAGACACTTTTTAACATACACAAGCTCGAGAGCGGCGGGTACATAGGCAAATTATTAGGACCTGTGGGGACAGGAAAAGAGTCCTATATCTTTTACAGCACAGACCCAAACGGAAGGGAAGTTGCAGTGAAAGTACACAGGCACGACATAAATGCGTTCAAGAGGATACCTACTTATCTAAGACTAAGAGGCACAAGGAGCAGTGGGTTTATAAAAAGGATAAACGACTGGACGCGGTATGAATTTGCGTTCCAATCGCGTGCCTTCAGCATGGGCATAAAGACGCCGGAACCGTATCGTGTCTACGAAAACCTGATAGTCATGCAATTCATAGGGGGAGACTGCGTATCGGCTCCGCAAGCGATACGCGACACAGACTTCGATATCAATGCGTGGTACGACGAGATAATAGGCTCCATAGTCACGATGGGCAAAAAGGGGCTTATACATGGAGACCTCAGTCCATACAATATACTTAATTACCAAGGGAAGCCTTACATTATAGACTTCTCCCAGGCGGTAAAACTCACGAGCCTGACGAAAGGATACTTGCTTAGAGACATAAGGAACATAAACGCATGGTTTGAAAAGTTAGGCAAAAGCACCATTACAGACGAAAAAGATTTATTGGGTGAAATAGACCAAACTTTATGAAAGATAAGTCCGCGCTTTATGCGTCAGTGTACGAAATACTGCGGAGGATACCGAAAGGGAAGGCCACAACATATGGCAAGATAGCTAAAAGAGTAGGCATAAACCCGAGATTTGTCGGGAGGATACTGAGCAAAAATGACCATCCAGAAAAGTATCCCTGCTATAAGGTCGTAAGGTCCGACGGTAGCCTCGGAGGATACACGATAAACGGAAAAGTAGACCCAGAGACTATAACTATAAAACGGCGGAAGCTTTTGGAGGACGGCGTGCGTTTCAATAAAGACAATGTAGACAAATCTAGCCTAGTCTGATACGATGATGGAAACTGCTTATCTGAAAAAGATAGATTACGTACCTTGCAGGACGCTAAGACTCTTGGCAACATCACTGACCATGATATCTTCGCCAAAGTTGAGGCATTACGTGTCAAGGGCGGCAGCATATTTCGAAAGTATTTTTGTGAAGATATTCGAAATCATGCCCGAAAGCGCAGAAAACGAGATAGGCTATATACAGCCCGGTGGCTTTCCAAGCATAACGATAAATGGAAAAGAATTCCCGTATACGCATCTAAGGGGCCTTACGAAGGCGTCTTTGGATAGATCAGGATTGCACTACAAGAACCATTGGAAATACAAATTTTGGCATTCTCCGGATACGCAGTTTGATATGCTGAGAAAAGCAAACGCATCGGTGGAGGGGATGATGGTAGAACCCGTAGCAATCACGTTGGACGACAAAGATATACCCGCCGGTTACATAATGAAACGTGCGATGGGCAGGACTCTAGCCGACCTCCTTGATTCGCGTCAACTCTCGTGCTCCACTTCCTTTAAGATTGAACAAAACCTGGCCATGAGGCTGGAAGAACTGCATTCGCGCGGCATAGGCCATGGCGACCTTAACAGTGAGAACATATTCATAAAACCGAACCTAGAGATAGTCTTTATAGACCCCATGGAGACCATGACTCCGAAAAACGCAATAGAACTAGACCACCATTGGCTCGGTTACATACACTCTAAATTAGACAAGTATAGGCGCAAGATCTGAGAGGAGATTACCCAGGATAGAACCGCTGGGCACAGAACAGCCTTAATTAGTTGATGTCTCTTTTTGTCTTCAAAGTTGATAGAATCCGGCATAGTTTAAAGCTTTCTTTGGTGAAATGTAAGCCGCTTCAAATGCTTTTTATACGCTATTTTGACTCTCTAAAAACCTCTGATAACCAACAAAAACACGATTTCATCGAATGATCTAGACAATAAATAAAAGAACTTGGATTTCTAAAGAACTAACAAAGAGACAGGTATATAATTTTATTCCCTTATCCTCTTAAGCATTTCCTTGTACTGTTTATAGCTGATTTCTCCTCTAACATACCGCTTCATAAGTATCATCTCAGCCCAGCGACTATTGAAAAAGTGTCCACGCCAGCCATAACGAAACCAATATACTGCCCCTATAACAAATAGTAACAACAACAAAAAACCGACTATACCCCAAACAACAGAAAATATACCGGCTGAAACTTGAGAATATACAGACGTGCCAGAGGCATATGAATAATACGAGCTATAAGCGAAATTCACCGCCACTATCGCTACAACAAAGATGAATATTACCGCAAGCCTTACGGTTCTCCATTTCTCGTATGCTTCTATATCTTTTGTACGCCCGTTCACGGGTAATTAAGTGAAAGCCGAAATAAAAAGATTTCTCCGATATAGTATCTGTTACTTATCGTCTTCCACATTCACACTTCGAATTTAACTTTATTTAAAGACGACAAGAAACATTAACTAATCAAAGTCCGCTGGGTGCAGGATTCGAACCTACGCAGGAGAAACTCCAACCGGCTTTCAAGGGCTACTCTCAAGGCCGGCGCTTTAACCACTCAGCCAACCCAGCTACCAGATTATTTGCAGATTCAAATATAAATAGCACATCGGGCAAACGATAAAATGGAGCTAGAAGTAGCGGATTTTTCTCTGGACGAGACGCTGCGTGCCGGACAAACGTTCGCATGGCACAAAGAAGACGACAGCTGGTTCTCCTTCATAGATTCGCCACTGTGTATAAGGCAGAAGGGGCCAAGTACGCTAGATATAGTGGGCTGCGATGAAACTGCCGTGCGGGCACGTTTAGGCCTGAACGACGATGTCGCTTCCATTAAAGCTGAAGTGGATAAAGATGACTTCGTGGATGCGGCTATAAGACATTCCGGCAGACTTAGGGTCGTAAAGGAAGGTCTGTGGCCCGCTACATTGGGTTTCATCCTATCTATACAGTCCAATATCCCCCTTATCCACCGGCGCGTGGCAGCTCTTTCCAAGTCGTACGGAGAAAAGACTTCTTTTGAAGGACGAGAGATGCGTTCTTTTCCTCCAGCGGATAAGATATACGAGAAAGGCATGGAAAAACTAAAAGAGCTGAAGCTTGGATTCAGGACAAAATTCGTGTTCGCCGCCGCAGAGCATTTTTGCACGCGGGAAATATCAGAAAGATTGTCCACGACCGATATGAGAAAAGAGCTTTTAGAGATAAAAGGCGTCGGAGACAAGGTGGCGGACTGCATAATGCTGTACGGCCTGCACGACCTTTCCGTCTTTCCGATGGATGTGTGGATACTTAGAGTCATAGAAAAGGCATACGGCGGGGTTCTGAAAGGCGCGAAAAACTACACTGCAAAGAGCAGGATAATGCGGGATTACTTTGGTAGATACGCAGGATACGCACAACTATATATATACAACTATTCCAGACTGAACAAGATAAAATAAAGCCTATGCGGAATCGACTACTGACATCTGAGACAGGCTGTCACTTATAAGTTTGTCCATCGCGAGCGTGCGCTCGGCCGCCTCTATTTTTTCCCTTGACACCTTTGTCGATGGGTTCTTCGACACCAAAGAACAGCAGTCTTTGTACTTCTTTATCGACTCGCCGTATGTGCCGTAAAAGCGCGCTTTTTCTATTATCTCATCTTTGTTATAGGTTATTAGGGGGCGGAATACGGGCAGATCCATACCGTAGCTTATCGCGTTCAGATTGTCCAGTGTCTGCGACGCTACCTGCGACAGCGAGTCGCCGGTGGCTATGCCTTTATAGCCGTATTCTACTGCGACGCGTTCTGCAAGCTTTAGGAGAAATCTCTTAAAGACCGCTAGTTCGTGCCTTGGATTGATGTCGCTCGCTTTGAGCCCGAATATGTGGAAAGGGACCAGGTACAATCTTGCCGGATGCACTCTAGAGATGATGCGCTGGTTTTCGGTTATCTTGCTCTTCAGTACGACTGCCGCTGTCGGGACCGCATACACGTGCAGCAGGTCCACCTCACAGCCACGCTTCATGAGCTCGAACGGTACGACGGACGAATCGATGCCACCCGAGAACAGTGACAGCACCCTGCCAGCACTGCTAACCGGCATTCCACCGATCGCTCTTTCTATGTTGTAATTCACTATGAACGCTTCTTTCATTATCTCAACACGTAGTTTAGTCCCGTTTTTGTCGATAGACAATCCGAAGCGTTTTAGGATGTCGGTTTTTACTTCCAGCGAGGTCTTGCCAAAAGTCTTATCGATTCTACGTACGTCCAGATCCACTCCTTTGACTTTCTCGCTTGAAAATATTTCCGAAAGGATGCCGTTCAGCGCATCGCCATTCCTTTCAAGTATGACTCCGTCACCTATCCATGATACCCCCGGCATCAGTCTCAGTTGCTCCTTCATCTGTGCATCGACGACGTCGAGCACGATTCTCCCAGAAAGGCTCCTAGGCGTGCGACCAGTAAGCTTTGCTATGTTTCTCTTTAGAAGGCCCTCAAACTCCCCCCTTAACTTTCCCTTAAGGGCGATCTCGTTGTAATGGACGCTCGTTATCTCTTTCAACATATCAAACGTCCAGCACCACTCTGCCGCACCATTCGCCATTGGTCTTTTTGACCTCCAGCATGTGAAGCGTAGCAGATTTAACGTCCACTCGCGGTTCGTGACGCTTTTCGTCTAGTTTTTCTCCATGGGCAACGCATTTTACTATCCATCTTTCGCCAGTTTGTTTCACACCCACTTCGAACCTGCCGAATATTAGGGATTTTGAATCTTTGTAAAGCACGAGATGATTGAGGAACCTTATGAGCAAATCGTCGAGGTCGTCGGCTTCCAGAAGAAACTTCACGGCAACACGCCCTCTTACCTTTTCAGAGTTCTTTACCATCGTGTCCAGAAGCGCGAGGGCGGCCGATATAAAAAGCTCGTCCACGGTCTTACCATAGACTTCGAATGCAACATCGGCTATTGCTATGTCCTCGATGAATCTGTGTCCCATATCAGCCCTTTACGTTCCCTAGGGGGGTGAACCGGCATACTTTCTTTGACAGTCCCGCGATATCCGTGGC
The DNA here is from genome assembly GCA_021818665.1 of Nanobdellota archaeon. GTDB lineage: Archaea > Nanobdellota > Nanobdellia > Parvarchaeales > Parvarchaeaceae > Parvarchaeum. The sequence goes on from JAKATQ010000022.1 coordinate 8,843, forward strand.
GTTTACAACATCTTCTATACTCTTGTAGCTCTCCCCGCTTTCTTCTGCTAGCCCGGCCCACGAAGCACTTTTTACATATATACCACGTTCAAGCATCTTTTTGAACAGCTCCTGGCCGTTGAACAGCCCCTTTGCATGAGTCCTGCTCATGGTCCTTCCGCTGCCGTGTGTCGTAGAGTCGAAAGTCTCGTCGGCTTTCGGCCCGCCAACGAGCAGATAAGAACTGGTCTCCATGCTGCCGCCTATCAGCACAGGAGAGCCGTCTTTCCTGAATCGTTTTGGTATCTCTTTGCGCCCCGGAGGGTAAGAGCCGGTGCTGCCTTTTCTATGGACCAGCAGCTCTTTCTTTTTGCCATCTATGTCGTGCATCTCCAGCGATGCCCTGTTGTGAGCGACGTCGAATAACTGTCTTATCCCGAGTTTTTCCGGGCTCTTTTTGAACACTTCTGAGAAGACTTCTCTTATCTCGTTGAGTATAAGCTGTCTGTTGGCGAAGCTTATGTTGACACCGCAACCCATAGCTTTATAATAATCTTGACCCTCTTTGGAATCGAACGGCGCGCAGGCGAGTTCCCGATCAGCGACTTCTATCCCGTATTTTGGGCCCATAGTCTTCGAAAACAGTCCTATATAGTCACTAGCTATCTGGTGGCCCGCGCCCCTGGAGCCGCAGTGGAACATCACGACCACTTGTCCCGGGAACAGTCCCCACTTTTTCGCCAGAGCATTATCGTTTATGTCGCTCGGCTTTATGTATTGCACTTCGAGGTAGTGGTTCCCGGAGCCGAGCGTGCCCATCTGTTTTATCCCGCGGGAAATGGCGACGGATGAGATTTTGGAGTCGTCCGCCCAGTCGGCTACGCCGTTCAGCTCCGTAGCCTCAAGGTCATCTTTACATCCATAGCCTTTTTTCACAGCCCACTCGGCGCCATTGATAGACATATCACTAAACTCCTCTCTGGACAGCCTGAGCCTCCCGACGCTGCCGACACCCGCCGGCACGGCACGGAAAAGACCATCAACTAGGTCCTTTATCTTGGGTTTTACATCGTTTAAAGTCAGGTCTGTGACGACGAGTCTTACACCACAGTTTATATCGAAGCCGATTCCACCGGGCGATATGACCCCGTCTTCGTGCGCATCAAAAGCCGCCACGCCACCGATGGGGAATCCGTATCCGCTGTGCGCGTCTGGCATCGCGAAAGCATACTTTTGGATACCAGGCAGCGAAGCTACGTTAGCTATCTGGTCAAAGACATGGTCGTCCATCCTGGCAAGAAGCTTACTGTCTGCGTACACCCTTGCGGGGACGCGCATGCCGGACTTGAACGTTATAGGTATATCCCACGTCACATCAGACACCTCGACAAAATCAGGTCTTTTGAATTCCATATCGGATGTTTACTGAGATACTCCTCAGTTTATTAATGCCTTTGCAGACTTTATAACTTAAGTGTAACGGACGCCATTTCTTGACGAATCGCACACAGTTGACTCGGGTAATTCACCAGTTGGAGCGCACAGTTTACGCTTCAATTTCTATATAAAAGACTACATCAAGACATGTCTTTGTAGCCAAGGAAGACTTCCTTGTTCTCAGGGAAAGCCTTTGGCCGGGCATTAAGCTTCTTAGATATTTGTTCCTTGTCAAGCTTCTTCGAGCCGAGAATTATCATGTTCCCCGCAGTAAGCGGATTGTTTATCGTATACACTTTGAAGCGGCGCCTAAGGTTCTTCTTATACCCTTCCAAGTGCACTACAGCGCTAAGATTTAAAGCGTAGTTTATCGCGAGTATGCCGTCTGGATTAAGAGCTCCGCTAGCGTCGTCTACAAACTTATCACCGAAGAAAACGTCAGGTATATGGTCACCTTCATAAGCATCTAGTATTAGGACGTCGTATTCTTCTTTTTTGTCCCGTAAGTAATCCGCGCCGTCACCTATTATTATACGCGTGTTGGAAAGCGCCTTTCTGGCAAAAGATTTCGACATTTTCACCATGGTTTCGCTTATTTCCACGGCGTCTATAGATACCCGTTTCCCGAAAAGCCTTTCCATAAGAAGGGGGATAGTGCCGCCGCCAAGGCCTATCATAAGGATCTTGCACTTACGGTAAAGTAGCGGCAGTGGCGTGAAGTAGTCCCAGTACGCGCCGGTATAAACAGACCCGTTCCTGAGCCGCGAGTACACCACATTGTTTAACTTAAGGCTTCGACCTTCCGGCGTCTCGACAACGGATATCATGTCTCCGTTCTCTTCGGCGGTATCGACTACACGTTCCCCTCCGCCGAGGCCGAATATCCTACGTATAAGGCTCATGGTTCACCTAAGCTTGCTTGGCCACCAATTATATCTCGACAGTCTCAACATAAAAGATGGTATTATGATAAGTATGGATAGAAAAGTGTCGAGAAGGATGCCTATACCGACTATGAACCCCACTTCCGCTAGTAGAGGGATTCCGCTCGCTATCAGCGAAAAGAAGACGGTAGCTAGCACAAAGCCTATGCCCATAATTATCGGTCCACTGCGTTTTAAACCATTGGCTATGGCGTTTTCGTTCGTCTCCCCGCGCTTTACGTGCTCCCTTATCCGCATCACGAGAAATATGTCGTAGTCGACACCGACGCCCAGCATGTTTATTATGAGGAAGACCTGCGCTATGACTATTATAGGCAGAGAAAGCACGAAGGCGAAGAGGAAGACTGTGAGGGCATTCGCGCTGACGACTATAGATATCAACATGAGCACTAGTCTCAGCGGAGTGTACACAGAATAAATCAATGTGAACAGTATCATAAATATCACGATTCCTAAGACTAGGATGAGCACAGGGATGTCGTTGTTTATGGAATCGAACGAGGTGCTTAGGAAGGACTGCGTGCCGGATAGGGAATATGCCACGCCAGTACCAGACATATAAGCATTTATACCATTGTACGTGTTTATCGCGTTCTTGCTGAACGCAAGGTCGTTCATGTAAAGGTCTAGTTGCGTCTGGTTATACGACGAAGCCCCGTATACCACAGAATTCACTCCAGGTAGGTTCTCGAGACCTGCAATTATGCCACTGACGTTGACCCTGCTGTTGGCAGTGCCGTTGACGCTGACAACTAGGGGGTCGATAGGATCGTATCCGAAGTTGTTGGTGGCGACGTAAAACGCGGTCTTAGCGTTTGAAGCCGGCAGGAGCCCGAGAAAATTAAGGTCTGGACCGAACGTGATGAAAACGTAAGCGGCTATTATAGTCGCGACTATGAATAACGTTATTACAGTCTTTCCGTACTTTTTATCGAATGCTATTATTGCGTCGATATATCCTCTGTTCGCGGGCTTCCCGCCTCTATGAGGGTATATAAGCCGGTCGCCGAATGCGTACATCAGCGCCGGCAAGAGGGTCAGCGCAGACAGCAGGACCACACTTATGCCCATCGCGTTGAGAGGACCGGAGTTCCCTATGAAGGCCAGATTGAAGAAGGACAGCACTATATACGCGCTTATCACCGTTATACCACTTACTAGCACCGATTCCCCCGCGTGATTTATCGAGAAACTGGTCGCTTTTTTGGTAGCTACACGGTCTATCCTTTCCTGTTTGTACCTGTAAAGTATATAGACAAGATAATCTGTGGACAACCCTAGCATAAGGATAGAAGTTATGGCAGGGTCGAAGAACGACAGTTGACTGTGAAATATGAAATTGAATACAATGTAAAAAATAGCATAAGATATGACGACGTCGATGCCGAAAACGACTAGCGGTACGAAGGCAGCTATCGGAGATCGGAATATGAAGCCGGTCACTATTATTGCTATGAGTATGCCAACGAGTATGGCTATTGTCGTACCGTTAATTGTACTGCCTTGCAGATTGCCCAACAGCGCCTGGCCGCCGGTCACATATGCCTTAGCCCCATAGCTGGAAGCTAAAGCGGACGCGACAGCCGATACGTTCTGGTAGGTTTCATTGTTTACTATCGCTATCGTAGTATTGTGGTCATTGTTTACGAACAGTGCCATCGCGCTTGCCGCCGGCATCACAGGGTAATTTGGGAATTCGTAGTTGTCGAATACATATGAGGGCGTAGAATTAGCATAACCCAAAGCGGCGCCAGTAACGAACTGTGCAAGCCCCGGACCAGCCACAAACAGCGCGTTCTTAGAGGAATTTCTGGAAAAACCAGACGAGGTCGTCAGGATGGCTTCATCCACTAACGTGGCATTCAACTGCCGACTCACGTTCGCCCCCGTGACCCTATTAGTTGCGTACAACTCTGACAAGGCCAGTCGGAAGCCCCCCCTTATCTCACTGTAAGAGCCGTTCAGCAACGCGTATTCCGTTGAATACAACGAGGTTACGTTGCCGTTTTTGAAGGCCGAGGACAGCTCGTCGAACATCGTCTTTGAAGAATTTGAATAGATGTTTATCCCAGTTATCACCATGACCTGCTGCTGTACGGACGAATTCGAGCCGTTGGAGCCAGACTGGCCGATATTGTACGATACTATACTGAAGAGTTTCAGCGCGAACGGCGCCGATACCAGAAGGGCTATCAGCCAGGCTATAAGGACGTACTTATAGTACCTCTTTATCCAGTCGTCTAGGACACCGAGTCGTCTCTCCATATTTACTTATATTTAATCCAGTCAGTAGTTTATAAAACAGATTATGCTGCCACGATTGGCGGCTTTACTTTACCAGTTTCCTAAGCGTTATCTGGCCGCTCTGGCCGGGACGGTTGACAACCACGCCGTTGCCGTTAGAGGTCTCTATGATGCAGCCTTTCGTTATTATGTTTCTTCTGGCGTAAGATCTGTTCGCTGCGTTCTCTACGACCTTAAGAAGTTCGACCTTGGTGAACTTGTTTGATTTCGGATCAAGCATGTTGCCTAACTTTAACTTCAGAGGACGTATCTTCATATGCCCCCCGAGCGTCCTTGTCCGGCTTATCTTATTCTCCCCGAGTTGCAATGGTGATGAAGGCGGGATGGTCTCGCTCTTTCTCTTGTCTCGTCTCCTTCCCTTGAAACCGCCGCCGTGCTTCTTCAGCGAAGGCGCTGTGCTTTTTGACATATCTTAAATCTATTGAAGGGTTACTATATAAATCTTTTAATAGCAGCCCATCCCGCTCCAGCAGTAGTCAGTCCGAAGATTCTAAGATCGCAGTCTTTAGCTTTCCCTTAAGAAGCCCCACGAACCGCTTTGCGTCTGCTGCCGTACCTATCCCAGCGCCATAGTGGGCTGGGATGGTAAGATCCGCCTTTATCGCCATCGCAGCCTTTGCCGCTTCCTCAGCTGTCATCACGTAGATGCCGCTTATTGGTATTAGCGCGACATCCGTGCGGTAGTCGTTCATCTCGGGTATAAAATCCGTGTCACCGCCTATGTAAAAGCGCACGCCGCTTACGATAAAGATATAGCCAACGTTTCCCTTGTCTTTTGGGTGAAACACTTCCGTCTTCGTCCTGAATTTATTGACATTGTAAGACGGAACAGTCTTTATTGTTACTCCGTCAACTATCTTTATCTCGTTCGGCGATACGAAAAGCTTCTTGTTTTTGAACTGGCCGAGCCTATCCTTGCAGTCTCTGGGTGCCACCAGTGTGGTATCGTCTTTCACGACCTTCTTAAGGCTTTCGACATCTAGGTGGTCGTAATGGTCGTGGGTTATAAGCACGGTGTTCGCATCAGCGTACCGATTAACCACCTTATAAGGGTCTGTATACACGACTTGGCCGCTCCCGCTTATCCTAAAACAGTTGTGGTGGAGCCATTTTATATCCACGCCTTTATATTCCATAATGCACAAAAAGCGCCCGTTGTCAATATAGGGTTGTAGGTTCATATTTATAAAAGCTACGTGGGCAAATCGGATTCTGCGAAACTTATAATAGCAAAGAAAGCCATATTAAAATCGTGCTTTATGCGTGCGGGAGAAACTCTTGGTAGGTTCGGTTCGTTCTTTGTAAGACGCTGGATAGCAGGCATAAGCATAGACGATGCGCTTGGGTGCGCTAGCCACATAAACGTCCAGGACAAGGTGGCGACGATAAATTACTTGGGAGAAGACTTAACAGATCCTGCTAGCCTTGACAAGACGCTGTCTGTGTACATCAGGCTCATGACGCGCATAAAGAAACTTGGTCTAAAAGCCGAAGTGGCGGTCAAACCGACGCAGATCGGGCTGGCGGTCAATTATGATACCTTCTATAAAAATTATGCCTATCTGGTCCGTCTGGCAAAAAAGCAAGGTGTCTTCCTATGGATGGATGCGGAAAGGCATGACACCCTAGACAATGCGTACACGGCGTACATAGACTCGCTAGCTACTAATAGGAACATAGGCGTCTGCGTCCAGGCGTACCTTAGGCGCGCGTGCGAATACGCCGAGGGACTTACCAATGCCGGTGGAGTCGTCAGACTGGTAAAGGGCGCGTACAGGGAGTCGATTAAGATAGCGTACCGCGAGCGCAAAGAGATTTCGAAGAACTATGTCGGCACGATGGAGTACCTTTTTAGGCATTCGAACAGGTTTATGATAGCCACGCACGACGAACAGATAATAAGAAAGACGCTGGTCATGGAGAAGAAGTTCAAGAAAAAAGTGATGTTCGGCATGCTCAATGGCATAAAGGGGAACCTCGCATCACAGCTATCGACTAGTGGCGAGGACCTCCACGTTTACGTGCCGTTCGGAGAAGAGTGGCTTCCTTATGTTTATCGCAGGATGCGTGAAGGCGGTGCGAGTTTCATACTAAGAAGCGTCTTCAGCAGATGAACCGCAGCCCGCCATCGAGAAAGTCTTTTATAACGCGGACAAGTCCTTATTAGATGATACTTGGAAGTTCTGACATAAGAGCCCGTATGGAGACGGCTTCATTGTCGATAGAACCAATTATGGATGACACCGTTAGGGAGAACGGTGTGGACCTTAGGGTCGGGGACGAGATACTAAGGATACGCAAAAACGACAAAGTGGTCGATACGCTCGATGCCGCGTCTATGGAGAATGTATACTCTAGAGAATCCGTACAGGACGGCTTCGTACTCCAACCTAACGAGAGGCTGCTGATAAAGATAAAAGAAAAAGTGCGGCTGCCAAATGACCTTGTGGGCTTCTGTAATATACGCTCTACGTTCGCAAGATTGGGAGTGTCGATACCGCCTACGATAATCGATGCTGGTTTTGATGGCTATCTTACCATACTCATAATAGGTAGCAACGTACCTATAATGATAAAGACGGGTACGCGGTTCCTGCATGTGGTCTTCAGCACGACAAAAAGCGCAGTAGACAAACCGTATGCCGGCAAGTACCAGAACAGCGGAGGGGCGGTAGGAGATC
>JAKATQ010000060.1 GCA_021818665.1 Nanobdellota archaeon
AGGTAGCAACGTACCTATAATGATAAAGACGGGTACGCGGTTCCTGCATGTGGTCTTCAGCACGACAAAAAGCGCAGTAGACAAACCGTATGCCGGCAAGTACCAGAACAGCGGAGGGGCGGTAGGCGCTAGGAAAGATATAAATGCGGGCGAGAGGTAAAGATATCTGATATGAAGAGAAGTTCAAAGAACTGGAAGAAATACCACAAGGACAGGTGGAAGACTCGGAAAAAGAAGATGTTAGAGCGAAAAAGAAAGCGCAGGCTGCTTAGAGAGCGCAACGCGTAAACTAGAACGACACGCAAGTTTTCTGCAAATTTATATAACCTAAACTATTCATTGAATGCAAAACTTTAAATTCACTTAAGAAAACGCGCTAGATAATTACTGGCAATATGATTACGAATTCCTATTTCGAGCTTTGATACATATAAATAAAATGCTTTTAATCCTTAAACTAATGCGGGGGTAGCGAAGTCTGGCCCAACGTGCAGGACTTAAGTTCATCGCGTAGGATGAGAAATCCTGTGGCTTAGCGCCCTCGAGGGTTCAAATCCCTCCCCCCGCAATATTTTCATAACGCGACATCATCAAACAGAATCGCTCGAATTCGAGGAAAACATATATAAATAATAATCGTAAGTATATTACGTGGGAATAGACCAAGATTTCAAGACAAATAGACAGAAAGCTGGGACTCATAGCAACCACGATGTGTGGGGGCCCGTAGAGCCGCCAGCAAAGCTTGGCATCCACGGGACAACCGTGGCTGTGGACTGGGACATTTGCAATGCCGACGGCTCGTGTCTTACAGCTTGCCCGGTCACTCTTTTTGATTGGAATGATACTCCAGGAAACTCTGTCTCAGCAAAGAAATCCGATCCTGCGAGGGAGAGCGACTGCATATTCTGTATGGCGTGTGTCAACGTCTGCCCAGTGCAAGCTATAAAAGTAACTGCACCCTGATGCAATTAGGTTTATAAGTATCCATATATAAGAATCCTTATGAATAAGGATGATGTCTTTGTTGGCTTGCCTTACGTGTTCAAGATGGAGTACGATGAGCTCAGGCAAATAACCCCGAAGTTCTCCGAATACTACGAGAAGGTACGCAAGATGTTCGAATCCAATGTGAGAGACACCAAGAAGCTTAAAGAGGATCTCCACCACATGAACGAACTCGTCGACAAACTTTTCGACGATTTGAGCAACAGCAGAGCCATAAGAACGGCGTAAACGTCAGATTTGCCCTCATTTTTAAATAAAAAGTGCGTATAATCTAAATCGCAGGGATAGCGAAGCCTGGCCAAACGTGACAGACTCAAGATCGCGTTTGGGTCATCTGTTCCCTTTGTGGGTTCGGGAGTTCAAATCTCCCTCCCTGCATATAATCAAAAACCATGCCGATACACGTATAAGCCATTTATCACCTTAGATGTTTAAAATCAATCGTAGATTCCTAACACTGCCCGATTTTTCTGACATAGTGTTCTTATTCATAAGACGAAACTCTGGATTCTCCCGCTGTCTTTGATACAGTTATCAGATTATCAGCTATAGTTTTCATTGTATCCTCATGTGTAACTATTATTATTTGATTTATGTCCGTTATGCGCGTTATGCACGTAGAGAGTGCATTTATGTCCTCTTTATCGAGTCCAGACGTCGGCTCATCCATCAAGAGGACCTCGTTCTTTCCGACGCCGCCTAGCATAGAAGCGACGGATGAAAGAGCCATTCGATATGCGAGGGCGACCGATGTCTTTTCCCCACCAGAGAGGGCTTTAGCATCGAGAGTCTCGCCACTCGCTATCACTTTTACATTATAATCGTTGTCCACATCTACGGAATAATCACTTTCGTTCCTTATTTCCAGAAAGCGCGCTAGAAAAACAGATTTGAATTCGCGTATGAACCTATCTCTTACATATTCCCGTATATCTCGTATATCTTCTCTAAGACTCTCTATAAGTTTCAAGAAACGCCGTTCCCTTTCCAGGGACTTCTGTATCTCGGCTTTTCTCTTAAGCTTCGCTTTTATTTCGTCGAGTGCGATATTTTTATCAGAGATCTCCGATTCTCTAGCTTTTATCTCCCCCCGAATGCCACTTATCCCTGAAGAAGTCTCGTTTATCACATTTAGAACGTCTTTATAGACAGTTTCAAGTCGCTTGTCCTCCAACGGATCCAAGGCGATGGCAGTCATCTTTTCTTCGATTGCGGTTATTTCTTCCCCGAACCGTTCAATCTGAGCATTAAGCAGTTCTAGCTGCGCGCGATTTGCAGAAATCTTCGCCATCGCACTTCTAGACGCCTCTGCCGCATCAAGGCTCCTTTTTATGGTATCGAGGCCGTTCTTTGCCTCTATTTGTCTAGCCAATATGGTCTTGCTAAGATCTGTAGCGGCCTCCAACTCTTTCGTCGTTGCAGTCAAGTCTATATTAGGAATTTCGCTTTCAAATTTAAGCATTTTGTCCGCATTGTGAACTATTATGGCAGTGTTTCTTTCGTATTCGCTCTCCAAGTCCCTCCGTGTTTTACCCGCAAATTTTTTCCCTTTCCCATCTGAAAGAGATTTTGCAAGCGCTTCATATCGTCTTATGCGCGCATCATACTCCCTTTTTATGTGTGTGTCATCTGATATCTCTTTACCGCACAATTGACATCTGCCAGACTCCATAGCAGACGTCATCTCGCTCCTCGTGTCTGCGATTATCGTTTCAATCTGTCTTAGCCGTCCGTTTATTTCATCGTCGCTTGAGCCGAGTTCAGAAGCTTTCAGAGACTTTTCGATATCACGGTTCTGCTCAGTCAGCGTCTCGTTTTGTTTCCTCAGCGTTTCGATATCTTTACGTAAGGATGCGATTCTTTCTCTAGTGCGTATTTGTTCCTGCTGGGCACGATACAGTCTATCATGAGATTCTCGTTCTTCGGCCACTATACGTTCTAGTGCAGTTTCTTTTTCGATTTTAAGCTTCTTGAGGTCGGCTAATTTTGTCTCGCTGAATTCCGATATAGAATTGGTTTCACGCGCTATCGTAGCTTTTATATCGGAGGCGGCACTTTTTGACCTCTCCATCGACGCCTTCTTCGCGTTTTTAGTGGCGGTAAGATTTGCATACTCGCTTTTCTTTTCCTCGTAAAACTTGCGCTCGCTTTCAATCTGTTTTTTGCGGATCTGCTCGTTCGCGAGTGAGTCCTCCAGACGCCTCAACGATTTTTCGGCGTCCC